>JBBDIP010000049.1:0-81127 GCA_040880305.1 Bacillota bacterium | reverse complement strand
GCGCAGATAGACGACATCCTGGGGTCCGTCCCGCCGTACGACTACTACGTGATGTTGGGTCCTCGCGACTCGTCGGCTTTGTCAAATAAGATCGCCGCGGGATTGGGCGAAGGAGTGCACGCTGCCATAATCGACGCCAACGACCTGGGCATCGCTTGGGCCGTAGGATACTCCCGCGGGGTCGACGCCAAGTGGCTGGAACTGGCCATGAGCGATAACCCCGCAGGCAACCAGGAACAGATGACGCCCGTGGTCATAGTGAGGCCGGAGCCCGAGAGCAAGCCCGAAAACACTCTCGAGCCGGAGGATTCCGAGGATGCAGTGCAAGGCGACGATGCGGTACTGAATGAGACATCCAAGACTCCCTCGCAGTCCGAATTCGCCGGGGGTCCATTCCTCCGAGCGTTCGGGAAAGCCATGGCGTGGACCGCTGCCACAGTGACCGTGGCAGGAGAGTGCGTGGCGCATTACTCCCGGTCGGCGCTCGCAAACCCTCGCATGAGGCGCGTTGTCGCGGGCGTCCTGCTCACCCTCGTTTTGGGGACCTCGGCTCTGGCGTGGGCCGACAGGCGAGTGCCCTTGGATGTGCCTGTCCCAGTGCTCCTCTACCACGAGCTCACCGCGGACACTGTCTCCCCAAAGGGCATGATTGTCCCGCTTCACGAGTTTAGGGAGCAGATGACGCTGCTCAAAGACTGCGGATATGAGTCGATAACCGCATCGCAACTGGAAGCGCATTTGGCCGGCAGGGGGACCCTCCCGTCCCGCCCGGTCCTCATCACCTTCGACGACGGGTACGAGTCCGTGTACACGCTGGCCTACCCGGTGCTCCGCGACCTGGGCCTGCGCGCCACGGCCTTTGTGGTGGGCACGACCCTCCGGACGCCCAACCATATGACCTTCGAGCAACTCCGCGAGATGTCGGCTTCGGGCGTCGTTGAGATTGCATCTCACACTTACGCGGGGCACGGGGGAACCGCCGACGCCCCAGACATCCGCTCCTGGACAGAAGACCAGGTCATCGCCGACCTGTCGACACTGACCGCCGTCCTGCGCGCGGAAAAAGTCCCCATGGCGCCCGCGTTCGCCTACCCTTTTGGCGACCCATCCGCAGCTCTTGAGTCCGCGGTCCGCAAGCTTGGCTTCACCATCGCCTTCACTACTGAGAACGGGATGTCGAGCAGGACAGTGTCGCTCCTCAGCCAGAGAAGGATCACCGTCTGGCCGGGCGGCGACGGAGCCCTTTTCCTGCGCAGGCTCGAACCGTCTTACTGGATAGATAACCCGGAGAACGGCATCTAGTAGTCCCCCAATCAGCAACGCATACCTCACGAGCTTGCCTCCGTAGTCTAGAAGGTATGGGCAATCTCGACCTAGTTCTGCACAGGAAAGGTTGGTGTGGATGAGCGCTGACACTGTTGTGGAAGTGAGAAACCTCTGTAAGAGATACGGTACTGTTCAGGCGGTCGACGATGTCTCGTTCGAGGTCCGCTCGGGAGAGGTCTTTACCCTGGTAGGGCCTAACGGCGCAGGCAAGACCACCACGCTTGAGTGCCTGGAAGGCCTGCGCGTCCCCAGTTCCGGTTCGGTGAACGTCCTAGGGCTAGACCCCTTGAAGGCAAGATCTCGATTGAAGGCCCGCGTTGGCATCCAGTTGCAGGAGTCTGCCCTCCAGCCCAATCTGAAAGTGTGGGAAGCTTGCGACCTGTTTTCCTCCTTCTATGAGACCGCCGTTGACTGGCGCGCCCTGCTGGACCGGCTTGGACTGGCCGACAAGCGAAACACCGCCTTCTCCAAGCTGTCGGGCGGGCAGAAGCAACGCCTCTACGTTGCCCTGGCGCTCCTGCACGACCCGGAACTGGTATTCCTCGATGAGATCACCACCGGGTTGGACCCCCAGGCCAGACACGGTATATGGGAGCTGGTGCTGGAGGTGAAGCGGCGCGGGAAGACTGTGATCCTCACAACCCACTATATGGAGGAGGCCGCCTACCTTTCCGACAGGGTGGCCATCATCGACGCGGGGAGGATAGTGGCGCTCGATTCCCCGGCCAAACTGGTGAACGACCTGGCAGCCGGGGTCAAAGTCTCCTTCGCTCTCGCAGGCGCGCCGGATGGTTTCAGTCCGGGTGACCTCAAGTCCGTCCCCGGAGTGGTCGATGTCACCGTCAACGAAAACAGGGTTTCTGTCCACGGCACGGGGGAGTCCCTCGTGGCGGAAGTGGTTCAGGCGCTTGCAGGTGCAAACGTAGTCTTCAAGAACCTTCGCTCCGAGGAGCCGACCTTGGAGGACGTCTTTTTCGCGAAGACCGGCAGGAAGACCCAGTCGGTCGAGGAGGGCCGGTAAAGATGAACTCTCTGCGCGCCTATCGGAAGCTCGTTTGGACGGAGATGAAGCTATACCTGCGCGAACCCATCGCGATGTTCTTCACGCTGGGGTTTCCGCTCATGATGCTTTTCCTTTTCGGCGGCGTCTACGGCAACCAGCCGGCGGCCCTCTTCGGCGGCCGCGGCACCGTTGACGTGTCGGTTCCCTCGTGGGCGGCCATGATCATCGGCACGACCGGGCTGATGTCGCTGGTGCCCCTCATAGCCGGTTACCGGGAGAGGGGGATACTCCGTCGCTTCAGCACTACTCCGCTAAGTCCACTGACCTACGTCGCTGCGCAGGTCTCGGTCCTGTTCACCATGACCGTCAGCGGGATGGTGCTCCTGATCGTTGCAGCCAAACTCGTGTACAACTTGAGGTTCAGCGGAAACCCTCTTTCTGTGGCCGCGGCATTTGTCCTGGCGAGCTTCAGTTTCTTCGCTTTCGGCCTTCTACTTTCGGGGATATTGCCGACGTACCGAACAGCGAGTGCCGTCTCGATGGTCATCTTCTACCCCATGCTCTTCCTGTCCGGCGCGGGCATGCCCAGAGAACTGCTCCCAGACGCCATGAAGAGAATAGGCGACGCGTTCCCGATGACCTACGCGGTGACCCTTCTAAAGGGCCTCTGGTTTGGGGAGCCCTGGGCCAAGTTCGGCAGGGAAGTAGCGGTGCTGGCCGGGACCCTTGTCATATCATTAGCCCTGTCGAGCAGGTGGTTCAACTGGAACGGGAGGGAAGGCTGAGCACCTTGGGGCGTCTCACGAAATATCGAGTTCCCCCGTGGGTGAGGAAGGAGAACTCAAAGGCAGTGTAGAAACAAGATGTTCTGTCGGGAGCCGAACATACAGCACGAATACCGGGCGGATGAAGGTGGCGGGAGAGTCCTGCGCAGGCAGGCGCCGTAGGAGCAAGGACAAAAGTCCGAAACTCTCAGGTACAAGACACTGTCACCGGACGCAACTCTGGAGAGCCAGTAATGGCACCAAAGGGGAAAACTCGTAGCCGCCCTAGAGCGGTGAACAGGGAATCTCTCAGGTAAAGGGACAGGGCGACTTTGAGCCCTGTCCCTATTTGCTTTCCAGGGGAGAATAGGGCTGAGGAGTCCGGCAACGCGAGTGGATCGCCCGGCAGGTAGGGTATGGTAGCTCGCAGAAGGTATGCCTAGTGAAGGCAATCTATGGGAGGTGAAGACTCGAAGTGGCAGAGGAACTCAAGAAGACGCCATTGTATGAAATCTACCTGAAGTACGGGGGACGGATCATCGACTTTTCAGGTTGGGCTCTGCCCGTCCAGTTCTCCAGCATTAAGGAGGAGCACCATGCGTGCCGCAAGGCTGCGGCGCTGTGGGACGTCTCCGACATGGGGGAACTCCTGATCGAGGGGCCGGGTTCATTGGACCTGCTGCAGTTTGTCATGGTCAACGACATCTCTAAGGGTTACGTGGGCCGCGTTGTATACAGCCCCATGTGCTACCCCGCCGGCGGAGTCGTGGATGACATGATGGTTATCTGCCTCAAGGACAAGTATCTTCTGTGCATCAACGCGGGCAACATCGACAAGGACTACGACTGGATCAGGGAAGCCGCAAAGTACTTCCCCGGCGTGACCGTGAAGAACCTTTCGAAGGAGACCGCCGAGGTCGCTATCCAGGGCCCCAACTCAGAGAGGATCATGCAGCGGCTCACCAAGTATCCCCTCAATGAGCTCAAGTACTACCACGGTGCCGAGCACGTTGACGTAGGCGGCATCGACACCCTGGTCACCCGCACCGGTTACACTGGCGAGGACGGGTTCGAGATCTACTGCAAGGCCTCGGAGGGTCCCGCGCTGTTCGAAATCATTATGGAGGCCGACGACGGGGATGGCTTGGTCCCGGCCGGTCTAGGATGCAGGGATACACTCCGTTTCGAGGCCTCGATGCCCTTGTACGGGCAGGAGCTGGACGAGAAGCACGGCCCCCTGGAGGCCGGTCTCGGCAGGTTCGTGGCGTTTGGCAAGGGCACCTACTTTGTAGCCAACAAGGCCCTTATGGAGCAGCGCGAGAAGGGTCTCGCGGCCAAGCTTGTGGGACTAGAGATGGTCGAGAAGGGCGTGCCCAGGACCGGCTACAAGGTGTTCAGCGAGTGCGGCTGCACGGAGATAGGTTACGTCACCACCGGCTCTTATGCCCCAACGCTCGACAAGTACCTGGCAATGGCGTTCGTGCCCGTGGACCTGAGTCCGGTCGGCACGAAGGTCAGGGTAGAGATCCGCGGCAAGAAGTACCTCGCGGAAGTAGTCAAGATGCCGTTCTACAAGAGGGAGGGTAAAAAGAAATGACATATCCTGCGAACCTGAAGTACACCCAGACCCATGAGTACGCGAAGGTCGAGGGCAAAAAGGCGTACGTCGGTATCACCAACTATGCCCAGGACCAGCTCGGCGACATCGTGTTCGTCGAGACCCCCGAAATCGGCAGGGTGGTCAAGGCCGGAGAGATCTTCTCCACCGTCGAGTCGGTGAAGGCTGTTTCCGACTGCTACGCCCCTGTTTCCGGCAAGATCGTTGAGGTCAACCAGAAGGTTGCCGACACCCCCGAGATTCTTAACAAGGATCCTCACGGTGAGGGCTGGATCTGCGCCATAGAGATCTCTGATCCCGCCGATGTGGCCAAGCTCATGAATGTCGCGGCGTACGAGAAGCACGCTGCTGAGGGTGGCGGGCATCACTAATGAACTTCCTACCCAACACAGATAAAGACAGGGCGGAGATGCTGAAGACCATCGGCGTTAGTTCGATCGCCGACCTCTTCAGCGATATCCCTCCTGCGCTTAGGCTCAAGGGGCAGATGCAGTTGCCGGAGAGCCTCTCTGAGTGGGAACTTCTGAAGCTCATGAGGGAACTCGCCGACAAGGACTCCGCCGCCAAGTACGTCACGTTCATCGGCGCGGGCGCGTACGACCACTACGTTCCGTCGGTGGTCCGCCACGTGCTCGGGCGGTCTGAGTTCTATACCGCCTACACGCCTTACCAGCCTGAAGTCAGTCAGGCTGTGCTTCAGTCCATATTCGAGTATCAGACCATGATCTGCGAGCTCACCGGCATGGACGCCGCAAACGCCTCCATGTACGACGGCCCCTCGGCCGCCGCCGAATCGGTGACCATCGCCTGTGGTCTCACCCGCAGGAGCAAGGCTCTAGTCGCCCGCACCGTTCATCCCGAGACCCGCGCGGTCACCAGGACTTACGCCGCCGGCCACGAAATCACGGTCGAAGAGGTCCCGATGGAGAACGGGGTCACCTCTCTCGCCGCCCTGGACAAAATGCTTTCCCAGGAGATCGGGTGCGTGGTTATCCAGGAGCCCAACTTCCTCGGCAACATAGAGCCGGTCGACGAGATCTCCGCCAAGGTCAAGGCGGCAGGGGCCACCCTCATAGTAGCGGTCAACCCCATAAGCCTGGGACTCTTGCGGACCCCCGCTGAGTACGGCGCTGAGATCGTTGTGGGCGAGGGACAAGTCCTCGGCAACCCCATGGCGTTCGGCGGCCCGTACCTGGGCGTCCTGGCGGTCAAAGACAAGTACCTGCGTCGCATGCCCGGCCGCCTGGTCGGCATGACCAACGACAACAGGGGCCAGAGAGGGTTTGTGCTTACCCTCCAGACCCGCGAGCAGCACATCCGTCGCGACAAAGCGACTTCGAACATCTGCTCCAATGAGGCGTTGAACGCTCTTGCCGCGGTCGTCTATCTATCCTGGCTCGGCAAGCAAGGCATCAAGGACTTGGCCGAGCAGTGTGTGAAGAAGGCCCACTACCTCTCCGAGAAGATCTCATCCCTCAAGGGGTACAGCCTGGCCTGGACCACGCCGTTCTTCAACGAGTTTGCCGTGAAGTGCCCGGTCGACTCCGAGAAGGTCGTTAAGTCGCTGCTGCAAAAGGGTATCCTTGCGGGTTACCCGCTTGGAAAGGCCTACCCCGAGTTCAAGAACCACCTGCTCATCGCCGTCACCGAGAAGCGTACCAAGGCGGAGATGGATGAGCTGGTTAAGGGATTGGAGGTGCTAGCATGATGCGCCTCGAGCCGCTCATCTTCGAGGTATCGAGCCCAGGCCGCAAGGCTTACTCGCTCCCGGAGCTAGGCATCCCGGATAAGCCGGTTTCGAGCTACCTGCCCAAGAGTGAGTTCAGGGCTGTGGCGCCTGAGCTGCCGGAAGTCGCCGAAGTTGACCTGATCCGTCACTTCACAAGGCTATCGCAGCTTAACCACGGCGTGGACATCGGGTTCTACCCGCTTGGGTCCTGCACCATGAAGTACAGCCCGAAGATCAACGAGGAGGTCGCGAACCTCCCCGGATTCACCGACGTGCACCCGTACGCTCCGGAGGAGACCGCCCAGGGCGCGCTCCAGTTGATGTACGAGATGCAGCAGTATATGTGCGAGATAGGCGGAATGGACAAGTTCACTCTCCAGCCCGCCGCAGGCGCGCACGGTGAGCTCACCGGAATCAACATCATCCACGCATATCACAGGTCCAGGCATGACGACAAGAGGACCAAGATCCTGATCCCCGACGCAGCGCACGGGACCAACCCGGCGTCCAGCGTCCTCGCCGGCTTCCAGACGGTGACCATACCGTCCGACAAGCGGGGCGGAGTTGACACCGAGGCCCTCGCCCAGGTCATGGACGAGACCGTGGCCGGCCTGATGCTCACGAACCCCAACACGCTCGGCCTCTTCGATGAGAACATCGAGAAGATCGAGAAGATAGTCCACAGCAAAGGCGGGCTATTGTACTACGACGGCGCCAACGCCAACGCGATCATGGGCATCTGCCGTCCCGGCGACATGGGTTTTGACGTCATGCACTTCAACCTGCATAAGACGTTCTCGACCCCCCACGGCGGCGGCGGTCCCGGTTCGGGCCCGGTCGGGGTGAAGAAGCATCTCATCCCGTTCCTGCCCGTGCCCACCGTGGAGTCCGACGGTCAGAAGTACTGGCTGGATTACAACAGGCCCCAGTCCATCGGCCAGATGAAGTCCTTCTACGGCAACTTCCTGGTCATCGTCAAGGCCTACGCCTACATCCGGTCACTTGGTCCCGACGGGCTCAAGAAAGTCAGCGAGGATGCGGTTTTGAACGCCAACTACATCCTGCGCCGCATAACCGAGTACTATGACCTGCCCTACGACAGGCATTACAAGCACGAGTTCGTGGTCTCGCCGCAGAGGATCAAGAAGGAGACCGGGTGCCACACCATGGACATCTCCAAGCGGCTCCTCGACTACGGCGTGCATCCGCCGACGAACTACTTCCCGATGATTGTGGACGAGGCGATCATGATTGAGCCGACCGAAACTGAGTCCAAGGACACACTGGACTACTTCGCCAACGCCATGATTGAGATCGCCAAAGAGGCTTACCGCGATCCCAAGAGCCTCCACGACGCGCCTCATACCACTGTTGTCGGGAGGCTGGACGAAGCCGGCGCCGCTAAGAACCCGCGGATCCGGTGGAAGAAGGAAGCCTAGTAGGACGGCGCCCTCATAGCGCCGGGTCTTAGACCGCGACATGTGTCGGGAGGGGGAGCCTTGCGGCGCCTCCTCCCGACAAGTCTGGGGAGGAGAACCGTGGATCCCGATACCCGAAAGCAAGCCGCTCTAGACGATCTGCTTGATCTGGCCTGGAAGGCGCGGCAGCAAAGCCGGCCCCCGACTCTCCAGGCTGTCTACCCGACCAAGACGGTTGCAGTCAGCGTGACAGGTAAGGCGTGCTCCCTGAATTGCTCCCATTGCGCCGGCCACTACCTTGAGCGCATGCTGGACATAAAGGACCTGCCGGACGTGATAGCCAAGAAAAAGCCCGCAAGCATCCTGTTGTCGGGCGGGTGCGACCTCGCGGGGGCGGTTCCGCTCCTTTCCGCCCTGCGGGAAGTAAAGGAATTGGCCCGTAAGCAGGCGGAACTGGGGAACCGGTTCTCGATCAACGTGCACCCGGGGATCGCGCAGGCTTCAGTGGCCAGGGAGATAGGTGAGACGGCGTCGGTAGTCTCCTTCGACGTGGTGCTCGACGACGAGACTATCAAAGAAGCTTTCCACGGGATGTGGACAGGCCAGGACTACATCGAGACATTCCGGAACCTTCGCAAGGGGAAAGCGGAAGTCGTGCCTCACATCCTGATAGGTTTGAAAAAAGGGCAGATAGCAGGGGAGTTCCGAGCGGTGGACTTCCTCCTTGAGGAAGGAATTGAAAGGCTCATATTCATCGTTTTGATTCCCACCGCGAACACACCCTGGGCCGACGTGCCTCCTCCGTCCATCGAGGACGTAGCCAGAGTCATCGCGTGGACCAGGGCGCGGGCGCCCAGACTCGACATCTCGCTGGGATGCATGCGGCCTGCCGGGAAATACCGCCGGGAGGTTGACGCCATGGCCGTGAGGTGCGGCGTCGACAGGATCGTCCTGCCACATCCTGAGTCTCTCAAGGTGGCCGCGTCCCTCGGCCTCTCGGTTGTGAAGAAAGAAGAGTGTTGCGCCTTTGAGTGAGAACGGCGGAAAGTCGATCGACAAGGTAGGCGTGTCTCTCGGCACCGCTGCCGTGCTGGGCCTAAAGAGGGCGCGTCTTCAAGAGACGCCCACTACCGGCCACTTTCTTTTCGGAGAAAAATGCTCCAATAACTGCGCGTTCTGCGCCCAAGCCAGCGGGGCTACGGCCGGACCCCACCACCTGTCCAGGGTGACCTGGCCCGAGTTTACATGGGAGCAGATCCAAGAACCCCTCCGGCAGGCGCTGGGCAATGGGGCTCTGAAGAGGGTTTGCGTGCAGACGGTCGAGTGTGCGGGAACGCCAGAGCAGGCGCTGGAGTTCGTGAGGCGCGTCCGGGCGCTTTCGCCGTCGGTTCTCATCAGCGCGTCGGTGGCGCCTGTTTCGGTCGCCCGCGTGAAAGTTTACTTTGATGCCGGAGCTACCAACGTCGGACTGCCGGTGGACGCCGCGACGGCCAAGATCTACTCCGGCGTGAAGGGCGGACCCGAGGGCGTATTCGAGAGGTCATGGGACGTGCTGGCCAAGTGCGCGTCATCGTGGCCCGGCAGGATATCCACTCACCTCATAGTTGGCTTGGGCGAAACCGAGGAAGAAGCCGTGAATTTCCTGGAGAAGGCTCGGGACGCCGGGGTGACGGCCGGACTGTTCGCGTTCACCCCGGTCAAGGGCACCGCGATGGAAAGCCAGGACCCGCCCTCCGTCTCATCCTACAGGCGCGTCCAGCTGGCGGCCCACTACCTCAAAAAAGGTGGGGACGCCGGCGGAATCGAATTCTCGGGCGGAAGGATCTCCCGGATCGGTCTTGAAGGTCACTTGTTGGAGGAAGCCGTGGAAGGCCGGCCGTTCGAGACCTCCGGTTGCCTCTACTGCAACAGGCCCTACTACAACGAAAGGCCTGGACAGGTGATGATGAACTACCCCCGTCCACTCGATCCGGACGAGGCGCTTCTGGCGCTAAAGGATTCGGGGCTTGCCTTTGAAGGCCGCCCCGCTTCTTCACGAAGGAGGTAGAAACGTGAAGGTCCGCCTGATATCCGATGGGCACCTTACCGGAAAGGTGAACATGGCCGTTGATGAGGCCATCCACCGCGCGTGCCAGAACGGGGCCGCAGGCCCCACTCTGAGGTTCTACCAGTGGCAGCCCGCTTGTCTCTCGCTGGGGTATTTCCAGGACGTTGAGAAGGAAGTGAGATCGGAGTCGCTGCGCGAAGAGGGCGTCGATCTGGTCAGGAGGGCCACCGGTGGCAAAGCGGTGCTCCATGACGATGAACTGACCTACAGCGTGATCATCGCCGAGAAGGACCTGCCCGGCTCAGTCCTGGAGACTTACCATAGGCTGTCCGAGGGGTTGGTAGAGGGGCTTCGGACCATGGGGATCCCCGCATCTCTGGCCGCGCTAGAGCACGGAGTGACGTCCCGGGATCCCAGGTTCAGGCAGGCCGCCTGCTTTTCGGCCCCATCGTGGTACGAGATTATGAGCGACGACAAGAAGATTATAGGTTCGGCTCAAAGCCGCAGGAACGGATTCATCCTTCAGCACGGGTCCATCCCGTTCACATTTGACGCCGCCAAGATAGTGCGCTGCATTCGTACAGGTTCACCCGAGCATGCCGCGCGCACCGAGGCGATGCTTAGGCGCAAGGCGGCGGGTGTGTCCGACGTCCTCGGGCGCCTGGTCAGCCGGGAGGAGCTCCAAGAGCACCTGGTACTTGGCTTTCGGACGGTCCTGGGATGGGACGTTCAGCCCGGCGAGCTTTCGCCCGGTGAGAAGTCCGACGCAAAGAGACTTTCGTTTGAGAAATACGGAAACGACCACTGGACGATGGAGAGAGGTCGCCAGCAGGAAGAACTCTATTAGGAGGAATTGATATGTTCGACGCAGTCGTCATCGGCAGCGGTCCCGGCGGGTACGTGACCGCGATCAAAGGAGCCCAGATGGGCGGCAAGATCGCGCTGGTTGAGGGCCACAAGATCGGCGGGTGCTGCCTAAATGTCGGGTGCATCCCCACGAAGGCCTTGGTTCACGCAGCCACGACCTACCTCAACACCAAAGAGGCGGGCAAATACGGAGTCGAGACCGGCGAGGTCAAACTGAACCTTGCAGGCGCTATGGCCCACAAGGAAAAGACCGTGAAGCAGCTGGTCGGCGGCGTCGACATGCTCTTGAAGGGAAACGGCGTCGCTGTCTACCGCGGCTGGGCTAGCGTGCCCGCTCCAGGCAAGGTCGAGGTCGCATACCCGGACGGGTCCAAAGAAGTCCTCGAGACAAAGAACATAATCCTGGCGACAGGTTCGTCCCAGCAGTTGCCCCCCGTTTCCAGAGAGAGCCTGGCCCACACCATTTCATCCGACGACGCCCTCGAACTTGACCACGTCCCAGGGCGGATGCTGGTTATCGGCGGAGGGGTGCTAGGCGTAGAGTTCGCCTGCATCTGGAACGCGTTCGGTTCAACCGTCGACATGGTCAAGCGCTCACCGCTGATCCTGCCTCCGGTCGACGAGGAGATCTCCCGCAGGCTCATGCCCATACTGCGCCGCAAGGGCATCACCGTTCACGGAGGGCAGTACATCAAGGAGATTAGGGAAGAGGGCGGCGAGAAGGTCCTCATCGCCGACACCAAGGAAGGCGGCCAGCAGGAGTTCCGCGCTGACACCGTGCTCGTGGCCATGGGCCGCGTCCCCTTCTTCGGCGGAATCGACCTGGCTGCGCTGGGCGTCGAGTTCGACAAGCGCGGCATCAAGACCGACGAGCGCATGTCCACCAACGTAAGCGGAATCTGGGCCATCGGCGACGTGGTTGGCCGCACCTTCCTCGCTCCCGTGGCGTCCACCGAGGGCATCGTGGCTATCGAGAACATCTTCGGCCACCCGGCTACCATGGACTATTCGGTCGTCCCTGGCTGCGTCTTCTCCATCCCCGAGTGCGCCTCGGTCGGCCTCAAGGAGCTGGAGGCCAAAGAAAAGGGCTTCAACGTGAAGGTTTCCAAGTTCCCGTTCAGCGCCAACGGCAGGGCTATGGCCATAGGCGAGACCGAAGGCCTGGTCAAGGTGGTCGGCGAGGCGGACACCGGCAAGATCCTGGGTGTCCACATCCTTGGGCCTCACGCTGACGACCTCATCCACGAGGCCGCCCTCGCCATGAAGGCGGGACTCACGGCGCGGCAGGTGGCGGGGATGATCCACGCCCATCCGACGCTCCCCGAGGCCATGCTCGAGGCGATGCACGGCGTGCAAGACAAGCCTATCCACATCCTAAGCAGGTAACATTCAGTAAGAAATGAAAGGTAGGGAACACAACGTGGGTATGACGACCAAACCTCTCTCGCAGTCTGACCCCGACATCTTCAAGACGATCCTTGACGAAAAGGCGCGCCAGATGAGCGTCATCGAGCTCATTGCTTCAGAGAACTTGGTGTCCAAGGCCGTGCTCGAGGCCATGGGCTCAGTTTTGACCAACAAGTATGCCGAAGGGTATCCCGCGCACCGCTACTACGGCGGTTGCGAGGTCGTGGATATCGCCGAGAACCTGGCGAGGGACAGGGCCAAGCAGATCTTCGGAGCCCAGCACGCCAACGTCCAGCCTCACTCCGGGGCCCAGGCCAACACAGGCGTGTACTTTGCCGCCATTAAGCCGGGCGACACCGTGCTCGGCATGAACCTCGCGCACGGCGGGCATTTGACCCACGGCAGTCCGGTCAACATATCGGGCAAGTACTTCAACTTCGTGCCCTACGGCGTGGACAAGGACACCGAGCGCATCAACTACGACGAGGTTCGCAGGATTGCCAATGAATGCAAGCCCAAGTTGATCGTCGCCGGCGCCAGCGCGTACCCCAGGGTCATCGACTTCGTCAAGTTCCGCGAGATAGCCGACGAGGTCGGCGCCCTGCTCATGGTGGATATGGCCCACATTGCGGGGCTAATCGCCGCCGGGCTTCACCCATCGCCCGTGCCTTACGCCCAGTTTGTGACCACCACTACCCACAAGACGCTGCGCGGGCCCAGGGGCGGCATGATCCTCTGCACCCAGGACTGGGCTAACGCCATCGACAAGGCCATCTTCCCCGGCATCCAGGGCGGTCCTCTCATGCACATCATCGCCGCCAAAGCGGTGGCCTTCAAAGAGGCGCTGGAGCCGTCGTTCAAGGAGTACCAGGCTCAGATCGTGAAGAACGCCCACGCCCTGGCCGAGGAAATGGTGAAGGGCGGCTTCAGGCTGGTGTCGGGCGGAACCGACAACCACCTCATGTTGGTCGACCTCACCTCCAAGAACATCACCGGCCGCGACGCCGAAGTCGCCCTGGACAAGGTCGGCATCACGGTGAACAAGAACGGCATCCCGTTCGACACCAAGAAGCCCATGGTGACCAGCGGCATCCGCATCGGCACTCCCGCCGTGACCACCAGGGGGATGAAGGAGGGCGACATGAAAGTCATCGCCTCCCTCATCAACCGCTGCCTCTCCAACGTCTCGGATGAGGCAGAGCAGGCCAAGGTGGCTGCCGAAGTCAAGGAACTCACCGCTAAGCACCCGTTCTACGAGTAATAGCGGCGCTAATAGCAGCACTGAGAGCAGCACCAAGAGCAGCGCAGAGAACAGCGCTGAGAGCATCGCTGAGAACAGCGCTGAGAGCATCGCTGAGAGCATCGCTGAGAGCATCGCTGAGAGCATCGCTGAGAGAGGTGCCACAGGCGCTTGAGAGTCTGAATTGCTGGCCCGGGTTTCCGCGCCGCGCCTCAAGGCGGTCCGGACCCGGGCTCCTTATTGCTTGGAGACTATCTCGGGTGATGCTTTGAGCATCAGGTCGTGCGGAAGGCTGCTGCTTTCAGCAGCACCTCCGCCTCGAGGGTGATGCTTAGAGCAGCATCGGGCTCGGCGGCTGCCTCGGTCGGGTCGAAGGTGATGCTTTGAGCATCAGGTCGGCTGGAAGGCTGCTGCTTTCAGCAGCACCTCCGCCTCGAGGGTGATGCTGAGAGCATCATCGGGGTCGGCGGCTGCCTCGGTCGGGTCGAAGGTGATGCTGTGAGCATCAGGTCGGCTGGAAAGCTGCTGTTCTCAGCAGCACCTCCGCCTCGAGGGTGATGCTGAGAGCATCATCGGGGTTGCATCCGGCGGTGCTGTGCCTCCCGAAGAGGTTGTCTGCTGCCGGCGATCAAGGTGCAGGCGAACTACGGGCTGTGATAGAATTGGCAAGTGAATTCCAGAGGTTGGAGGCGATGCTTTGAGCGCTCCCAATGTCAGGGTAGACAAGCTTAGGGAGAAGATGGCCCAGGAGTCTGTCGACGGTTTGTTGGTGACCACGTTTTTGAACTGGCGCTACATAACAGGCTTTCGCGGGGATGCTGGTGCCCTCCTCATAACCGACAAGTCCGCATACCTCTTCACCGACTCGCGTTACATAGAGGAAGCCCAGGAAGAGGCCGTGGGTTTCTCCGCCGTCATGACCAAGGTCGAGACCGACGAGATCAAAACCACAGTCCAGCGTGAGGGCCTGAAGAGGCTCGCGTTCGAGAAGGAGCACGTCACCTACTCGGCCTGGGAAAAGCTGAAGGAGCGTTTCGAGGGGGTTGAACTGGTCGGAGTCTCGCTTTGGGTTGAGGAACTGAGAATGGTCAAGACCCCGCAGGAAGTCCAGTTCATACAGAAGGCCCAGGATATCGCCGACGACGCGTTTGCGCTGCTGACCAACTCTATTCGTCTGGGGTCACGGGAGATCGACCTCGCCCTCGAGTTCGAGTTCACGATGCGAAGGATGGGGTCTGAGGGACTCGCGTTTCCGATTATCGCGGTGAGCGGCGAGAGGTCGTCACTCCCACACGGGGTTCCCAGCGAAAGGAAGGTCGCCGACCGCGACTTCCTCACGTTCGACTTTGGCGCGCGGTGCCAGGGTTACTGCTCGGACGAGACCAGGACCTTCGTCGTCGGGCGCTTGGACAAGAAGCACGAGGAGATCTACAACGTGGTTCTGGAAGCCCAACTCGCAGGTCTCGAGGCGGTGAAGCCGGGCGTGAAGGGCATGGACGTCGACGCGGCGGGCCGCAAGGTCATCGACGCCGCCGGGTACGGCCAGTATTTTGGGCATGGCATTGGGCACGGCGTTGGGTTGAACGTCCATGAAGGGCCAAGCGCCGGTAAGAAGTCTGATAACGTCCTGGCACCGGGCATGATCGTGACTGTCGAGCCGGGGATCTACATCCCGGGCTTTGGCGGCTGCCGGATCGAGGATATTGTCCTGGTGACAGAAACGGGCAGCAGGATCCTGTCTCACAGCCCGAAAGAACTCAAGGTCCTGGACAAATGATAGGTAAACGAAGGGGCTATTCGGCCAGGTCTCTTTGATAGCGAGGGATGCGCGTGATATCAACCAACGACTTCCATACCGGTGTGACCGTTGAGATCGATGGCCAGCCCTGGGTCGTCGTGGACTTCCAGCATGTGAAGCCGGGCAAGGGCTCGGCGTTTGTCCGCGCCAAGATAAAGAACGTTATCACCGGCGCGGTGCTCGAGAAGACTTTCAACGCGGGCGAGAGACTCCCCAAAGCCCTTATCGAGCGCAGAGAAGCCCAGTATCTGTACGGGGTGGACGACGACTACACGCTCATGGACACTTCATCCTACGAGCAGGTAACCGTCTCACGCAAAGACATCGGCGGCGGCGCTCAGTACCTCAAGGAAAACATGAACGTGTTTGTCCTGAGCTATGATAACAGGGTGATTGGCATCGAGGTTCCAAACTTTGTGGACCTTGAAGTGGTTGAGACCGACCCGGGCTTCAAGGGCGATACCGCCACAGGCGGTACAAAACTCGCCAAACTCGAGACCGGCGCTACAGTCAAGGTTCCCTTGTTCATCAATCAGGGCGACGTGGTCAAGGTTGACACCAGGATCGGGTCGTATATCGAGAGGGTAAAGTAAAACAACTGCTCTGTGGGCAAAGGAGGGGTCAGGATGTCGCAACTCAAAGAAAAGGTCTCGTATTTGCAGGGTTTGGTTGATGGCTTGGACATTTCGGAGGCCACCAAGGAAGGCAAGGCCATTAAGGTGATCTGTGACGTGCTCAAGGAGATGGCGCAGGCCATCGAGGAGCAGGCCGAGGCCCAGGACGACATGCAGGACTACATCGACTCGCTAGATGAGGACCTGTCGGATGTCGAGGAAGAAGTCTACGGTGAGGACTTCGTGGAGCTGGAGTGCCCCAACTGCGGGGAACTGATCGAGGTCGAGTCGTCAGTCCTGGACGATCCTGACACTGAGGTCGTCTGCCCCGAGTGTGGCGAGTCGTTCACGGCCGACGAAGTCGACTGGGACGACGAAGATGAAGCGGAGTGCGAGTGTCCGGAGTGCGCTGAAGAGGGCGAAGAGGAAGAAGAGAAGTCGCAGCCCAAGGGCAAGAAGGGCAGAGACAAGACAGTATAGGTCTGAACGCAGACTGAGTGCGTAAGGGGCATCTCGGTCGAGATGCCCCTGGCTTGTTGTAAAAGCTTGTTGCATGCCTACGAGAAATCGGGGCGGTCCCCTTTGTTGAGCTCAACCGCCTCGTCCATGCCGAGGATGATACGCCCTAGAGTTCCAGAGTGGAACGGCATAACGGCGAAAAGTCTCGCTCCTTGAACCAGTAGTTGAAGTGCTCGTCCAGCGGTCGACATAGTTGTTCACTCATCTCGCGCACAAAGCTATCATAGTCCAAAGTTGCTGCTACGTGGTGACGGTAGATGGCCGCAAGCGCCGAAATCAGACCATCACGCCCGACCTCCGACTCAAGGTCCCAGAAACACCAGCTGCCCTTCAGATACCAGTGGTCATAGGGATTGTCAGCTAGCGTTAGATTCGCAATCGCCCGGTCGTCTCTGACAAGCGCGGCCCGAATCCTGGGTACATACCACTGAAAGTATGAGTCCGCTAGTCCGGGTTGCGAGAACAGCTCCTCTGATAGAACGACCTGAAGGTACTGGGTGATGGACTCGGCCAGCCAAGGCTGAACGAACTGGAGACCCAACCCGATCCAAGAGTGGATTGACTCATGCAAAGACGGCGACATCGGGCCCGGCAGGTAATCCGGCTGCCAATCGCTCTTCACTAGTCCATTCACAAACTCATCGCCCGCTACCCACAGGTCACCGCGCTCAAAACCCCAGCTGTCACCACTAGGGCTGCGCGGTGAGATCACCACCACACCGCCTCGTCCGTGCAACATGGAGCCAAAGTACTTTTCCATCATTCTAACCGACTGAACATAATCATCAATTAGCGCTGTACCTACTTCCACACTCAGGCCCGCAAAGTAAACCCGCAGTACTTGACCATCCGTCTCGGATTCCAGATGGTTGAGATGGGGGGCCGCGCAGATGAAAATATCCTCAATGGGGCGCTGCCAGTCATGGTGACGCCGCCGCACATCGCCGTGGGACGAAATCCCTGGCATCACCAGAGCCCAGTCTTCCGGAAGATCCGCATCGAGTTGGTAGGTGAACTGCTCATCATAGCAGCTCGGCTTGATGGTTGGGAACCAAGCACCGAAACCCGACAACTCAACGACCCGTGGGCTGATGGAGCAGACTTTCGACACCTCGAATTCTCCAACTCTTCCTTCCCATTTGAGGGTAGCCGTCATCCTCGTCGGATCCCAACCGGAAAGCCGATAACGACGTGCCCGTCTTTGCTCCTCCACCATTTCGATGCTCAGGTTGCGACCGCCCTGAGTGGCTTCGGTCAGAGTGAAGCCTTTACCGAGATAGACCAGTAGTTCGGTACCCTCACCCCCGAAGAACATGGTGTCCGTGGCAGCCATCGTGCCTCGTTCGGGGGCCAAGTTCACTCGGATGTTGTGGTGTACTACTCTGGTATCGCCGCCCATGAAATACACCCCTTCTTTCTCCACCTTGAATGTTCCACAGACAATGTGACATTCCTTCTCAGGTTAGTTAATGTTGTAAATGTATATCTCACTAATATTAAGCACCGGAAATGAGCGAAGAGCGCATGACCTGCATGAGACACGATCGCTGGGGCCCAAGCCGAAACGCTCCTCGCGTGTCTGGGGTGGTTTTTCTGAACAGTAGCGAAGGGTGAGGTATATCCAGTAGTCAGGATTGGGTCATCCGTAGAACCAGCGATGCGGACAGGGCCTGTATCAACTGAGCCTAGTGTGCAGACGCTTCTACGGGGGTGACGATATGACCGTTCCTCTGAAGGTCAAGCAGTGCGTTGCGAGCCTGAAGAGCGCGAACGCGTCCCTGGAGGGATTCGCGCTCGACACCGACAATCCGACCGCCAAACAGCTCTACCAGTCAGCGGCCGCACAGACCAAGACCATAGCGGATTCGCTGGAGTCCAGGCTGAGCGAGATTGAAGGACAGAAGCCGCAGTACAAGCAGCCTCAGTAGATGAGGGAGCGTACTTCGTCTCTTCCACCGCGGGGGCTCGCACGACCCCCCGCGGTCATGTATAATCATTGTAGATACGCAAGGGGGGTTGGAACTCGTGAAAACCACCGTTCAGAAATGGGGCAACAGCCTGGCGCTCCGAATCCCGAATGCATTCGCTTCCGAGATGGACCTCCGACCCGGATCTCCAGTCACTCTCTCGATCGACGGCGATAGGCTGGTAATCCGGCAGGCCCCCAGGACTCTTACTCTCAAGGAACTGCTGTCCAAGGTCACCAAGGACAACATCCACCGCGAGGTCCAGTTTGGCGGCCCCGTTGGGAAGGAGACCTGGTGATGGAGCGCGCCTATGCTCCCTCCAGAGGCGATATTGTGTGGCTTTCCTTCGACCCCCAGCTAGGGCACGAGCAGATGGGGACTCGGCCAGCGGTGACCTTATCCCCGCTGCAGTACAACAAGAAGGTCGGCTTGGGGATTTTCTGTCCCATTACGTCTTTGGTCAAAGGCTATCCTTTTGAGGTGGCCATCCCCGATGGACTCCCAATCGTTGGCGTTGTGTTGTCTGACCAGGTGAAGAGCCTGGACTGGCAGGCTAGAAGGGCGCAATTTGTATGCTCGCTCCCCGACAGCGTGATGGCCGAGATCCTCGGCCGGCTAGTAACTCTCTTAGGTTAGCCCTCCCAGTCATACAAGCCTCCCCCCGCAAATATGTTATGACAACGGGAGGCATGGACGACGGTGCAAGCTCTTGAAAGGCCCAACGACCCGCTGGAGTGCGACGTCCTCCCGCTATTCCCCGGACGGCTGCAGAAACTGGTACGCGACTGGCTTTCAAAGCACCCCGCCGAAGCGAGCACGGTTGCCGAGGTAAGGCTGCGTGCCGGATGCCCGGTCTGCGTTGTCTACCTCGGGACCGACGCCCTCCTCAGCGGCGGCGTCGTCACTCGCGACGAAATAGAAAAGACCTTGTCGCTGGTGAGCAACTGCTCCTACTACGCCCTGGAGAACGAGTTCTCCAACGGGTACATCACCATCCCCGGCGGACATCGAGTGGGTCTGGTCGGGCAGGTGGCGGTTTGGCCCGATGGGTCCGTGCGGATAAGAGAAGTCGGCGGCATGAGTTTTCGCGTCGCCAGAGCGGTTCGCGGGGCGGGAGAGAGGCTGGCCGCACGGCTCTCGGGAGGGTCCGGACGATTGCTTTCAACGCTCATTATCTCCCCGCCGGGCTGTGGAAAGACCACGCTGCTTCGCGACCTCTGCCGCATTTCGGCCGAAGGCTACGCGCCCGCGGGCCTTCTCCCGTCCCAGGTGGGCATCGTCGATGAGAGATCCGAGATAGCCGCCTGCTACTCGGGCGTCCCACAGCACGACCTGGGGTTGCGGGTGGACGTGTTGGACAGGTGCCCGAAGGCCAAGGGGATCATGATGCTCTTAAGGTCCATGGGACCCGGGGTGATCGCGACCGACGAGATCGGGAGCGACGAGGATGCCAGAGCCGTCGCCACCGCATTGTCGGCCGGGGCGTCCATGCTGGCCACCTGTCACGGGGAAAGCGTGGATGGGGTGAAGCGCCGCCCCTACTCGTCGTGGCTTGTGTCCTCCGGCTACTTTGAGCGCGCCGTGGTGCTATCCAGGCGCAAAGGTCCGGGTACCGTCGAGTACGCGGGGGGATTGACGTGAGCGCCGCGTGGATCCCCATATCCAAAGTCCTGGGTTCGGTCCTTGTGATCGCGGCAGGCGGGATCGCCGGTTTCGGCCTGGCGGGACGGCTTGAATCCGAGCTCAAGGAACTTGAGAGGCTGGAACTTGCCCTGCTCTGCCTGTCTGGAGAGATCTCCTACTCGCTCACACCCCTCCCCGGCGCCCTGGCGAGGGCGGGGGAGAGGGCAGGCGGCGCTACCGGCTCGCTCCTCCGAAGGTTTGGAGCCCTCACCGGACTGTCTCAGCGCCGGACGGCGATCGAAGCGCTGGACCAAGCGCTGGCCGAGGACGGCGGGAAGGTGCCCCGGTTTGAACGGGAACTGCTCAGAGACTTGGCCGGGAGCCTTGGTACGTCCGGTCATAAGGAGCAGGAGAGATATATAGAGATGTCCATTGGCAAGGCCCGGTCCCGTAGAACACAGTTCGAGGACGAGTGCCGCAAGCGGGCGAAACTGTACCGCTATCTGGGAGTGTTTGGAGGCGCCTGTGTCGCCATCGTCCTTTTGTAGAGTCCGGCGCGGTTAGTGTCTGCGGGGGAGGTTCGTCCACATGCTGAGCGTAGACCTCATATTCAAGATCGCCGGCATGGCGATCATCGTTTCCGTCCTCCATTCGGTCATTAAACAGGCCGGCAAGGAAGAGTACGCGTGGCTGATCACCCTGACCGGCATCATCGTGGTGCTCACCATGGTGACCAGATTGGTCTCGGATTTCTTTACAGCCGTGAAGGCCACTTTCCTCCTGCCGTGAGGTGCCGGTAGTGGATATCTTCCAGATCGCCGGCTTCGGCATCGTCGCCAGCCTGATCCTCCTGCTGCTACGTAAGGAAAGGCCTGAGATGGCGCTTGGCGCCACGCTGGTGTCGGGACTCCTTTTGTTCTTCCTGATTCTGCCCAGGATATCCTCGGTCGTGTCAGTGTTCGGCACCATGGCATCTGAGTCCGGGCTGGAGCCCCTTTACTTCGGGATCATCCTGAAGGTGCTGGCGATCTCGTACGTCGCCGACTTCGGCGCAGCCATCTGCCGGGACGCAGGTGAGGAACTCATCGCGACCCGGGTCGAGATGGCGGGGAAGGTCCTGATACTTGTGTCGGCGCTGCCCATAGTGCAAGAGGTTCTGAACGTCATAAGGTCGCTGTTGGTCTAGGAGGGGGATGCGAGTGAGGCGCCGGACGGCCGCTACGCGCAGGGTTTTCCTGGCCGCTATGACCGCTTTTGCCGTGCTCGCGCTCCTGGCAGATGGCGCAATTTTCGCAGCTCCTTCTGCGAGTCCTGATGAATCCAGTCTCACCGAAGCCCCACTCAAGAGGCTTGAGGATTCAGGAGTGATCCAACCCATCGACGACATATTCAGCCGGATATCCGGCGGCAGCGAAGTGTCCTGGCGCGATATACTCACAGGCATCTTCACCGGGAAGGGCCTCGACTTCCGCGCCCTCGCGGGGGCTTTCGGGAGGTCCGTGGCGGCTGACCTGCTGGTGAACTCCAAAGTGCTGGGACGGATCATGCTGATTGGCGTGGTCATGGCCTGCCTTGAGGTGCTCACCGAGACCATCGCCCCCGGCGGATCCAGCAAGATCGCGCTGTGGGCGTCCCACCTTGCGCTGATAGCACTGGCCATAATGTCTTTCAACGAAGTCCTGCAAATAGCGCGGGGCGCTCTGGACACGGTCCGGACGGCGTTTTTCGCCTTCATCCCCGCGCTCACCAGCCTATCGCTGGTGTCGGGCGCTCCTATCACCGCGTCCGTGCTCCATCCCCTTGTCTTCGGCATGGGCACGCTGGTGTCGGTCTTTGTGGTCGACGTGGCGTTCCCAATGATATACACGTCGGTAGCGCTGGACCTGGCGGGGAATCTGACCGACGCCGAGAGGGCCTCGGGGATCGCCACTATGCTGCGCCAGGTAGCGTTCCTGGGTACGGGGGTTCTGATGGCCTGTTTCGTCGGGGCCGTGGTGGGGCAAAAGGCTGCGACCGGGCTAGCCGACGGCATGGCTTTTAGGACCGCCAAGTACATGACCTCCACTTTCATCCCCCTGATCGGCAAGCCCATAGGCGACACGATGGACATGTTCTTCGTGTCTGCCTACAGCCTGCGGGCGGCTCTAGGGATAATAGGTAGCATCGCCCTGCTGGCAGGCGTGTTCTCGCCTTTCCTGCAGGTGCTTTCCTGCCTTGCGGTGTGGAAGGTGTCGGCCGCCGTGCTGGGCCCCTTGTGCGGCGCCAATGTACGCAAGTCGCTGAAGTCCATGTCGGATGGGGTCGCGACTGTGGCCACGGCCCTGTTCGTGACCAGTTTCTGTTTCGTCATCTGCTTGTCGCTGGTGGCGCATGCTGTGAGGCCGTTCTGACGGGAGGCGGTAACGTGGAGGCACTGAAGGTTTGGGCAAGGGCTATCTTCTTGCTGGCAATCTTCTCGTCGACGGTTCTCCTCATCGTCCCCAAATCAATGCAGAAGCAGTCTCGCTTCGTTGCCGAGATGCTGCTCCTGCTTTGCGTCGTGGCTCCGCTGGGCGGTCTTTTGTCTGCCGGGACAAGGGCGGCCCTGATGCAGCCGGACTCCGGCGCGACAGCTGCAGTTCAGTTCTCACTGGGGAAGTTCTACGCCGAGGAGACCGCGCGCCGCGTCACCGAGATCGGGCAGAAGGCCGGGCTAATCGTCGAGTCCGTTTCGGTGACCACCAAAGACGCCGGGTTTTCCCTGGCCGAGGTGCTCGTCCGCCTCAAATCGCAGCCGGAGGAGGAGCGGCTCCACGCGTTCGTGGAGAGCCTTTCCGCTTACCTGGGCATCCAAGAAGACAGGCTCCGGGTGGTGGTCGGCAAGTGAAACAAGGAGAGTCGGAGGTGAGGGCCATGAGTCTGTCGGGTCTAATGAAGTCCCAATACCTCAAGATAGCAGCCCTGGGGGCGTTGGGGATCGCGCTCCTCCTGGTTGGCACGTTTTACGGGAACCCCAAGCCTGCTCAGGAATCCGGGCAATTCACGGGAGGCAGCCTGGCCGAGCAGGAGAAAGCGGTATCCGAGGCGGTCGAAGAAGCTCTCGCGGCTGTGAAGGGTGTCGGCAAGGTCCAGGTCAAGGTCATATTGGAGATGGGTCCCGAGAGCGTCTACGCCCGTAACGTGACCAAGTCCAGGACTTCCTCAGTCGAGACCACGGCGACGGGTGAAACCAGGGAGAACACGACCGAAAGCGAGTCGTCGCAGCCTGTTACGGGCCGGTTCGGCACCGCGGATTCCCCGCTTGTTGAGAGGGTCGCCCCGGTCAAGGTGGGCGGGTGTCTCGTGGTCGCCGAAGGAGCGTCGTCCTCCCGGATCAAGCAGGACATCTACCGCGCGGTTGAGACGCTCTTGAACCTACCCATGTACAAAATCCAGGTCGAACCCATGAAAGGAGGACGGTGAGATGAAGCTCACCGGCTTTGCGCAAAGACCTGCTCCCCCTAACGCCCGGCCTTTGCGGTCGTGGCGTCTGCTGTGCTTCGTTTTGCTGGTATCCGCTCTCGCGGTCTACGTGATATCCAAGTGGCAGGATTTCGCCATGGTGCTGTCCGGGATAGCCGATTCAGTCCCCGCCGCTACGGGGGCAGGCGCCACGACAGCGGGTGAGGACTTCCTCATAGAGTTCAAACTGGACCGGGAGAAGACGGAAAAAGAGCAGGTAGATATGCTGAAACATGTCATGGACGACACGGAGGCCGGCAAGGATGTGCGCGACGCTGCCAGAGCGCAGTACCTGGCCATCGTCGACGCCATGGGTAAGGAGCTCAAGATTGAGGGGCTGCTCAAGGCGCGGGGCTTCGAGAGCGTTGCGTTCCTGTCGTCCGACGCGTGCACGGTGGTTGTTAGGTCCTCGTCCATGGATGAGAAGGCCGTTGCGCAGATAGGTGATACCGTGCGCAGGGTCACCCGCCTGAGTTTGGAGAAGATCACGGTCATCCCGGCATCCTGACCGTGTCGTGACCGCCCACGATCCACGATGCCCACGGGAGCCGGCTACCCTCCGCCCCGTGGACATTGTGTTTGCCTGGGAACCATCTGTATAATGGTTAACGTAAGGTTTTCCAAGGAGGCCAAATAGTGCCGGAAGACACCCCGGGGAGCTCGGAAGTCAAGATATCCGACGACGTCATTGCTGCAATAGCCAGCGTAGCTGCATCCCAGGTCCAAGGAGTCGCCGCAATGGCAGGGAATATCGTGGGCGACATCGGAGGGGCCATCCTGGGCAGGAAGTACACCGCCAAAGGAGTCAGAGTCGCGTCCGCCGATAAGGACGTCACGCTGGATCTCTACCTAGCAGTCAAGTACGGCGCCAGAATCCCTGAGTTGGCCTTCAAAGTGCAGGAGAGCGTCAAGAAATCCGTGGAGGGCATGACCGATTTGAAGGTTTCGCAGGTCAACATCCACATCCAAGGCGTGACGTTCCAAGACGCGGCGAAGCCTGAATCCGACCAAAACTCTTAGCGGGGTGGTTTTCTTGGGAATCGTCGATAGAGTGGTCCTAAGCCTCTATGCGTTGGCCCTCACCGTGGTCTCCTTCATGGTGGTTCTTACCTCTTTTGGATGGAACGCCCCAGTGGACCTGATCATTGACACGCTCAGGATGCCCTCGGGGCGGACAGCCACCGGTATCGTCTCAGGCCTCATTTTCTTAGCCGGACTCCGCTTCATCTACTACGGTTTCAAGAGAGCGCCCGCCCAGGCAGTGGTCCACAATACCGGGATGGGCGAGGTCAACATCTCGCTGGTCGCGGTGAAGAGCCTGGTCACCCGCGTAGCTTCCAGAACGCCGGGAGTGAGGGAAGTCCGCACCCACGTCCAGCTGAACTCGTTGGGGACAGGCATTCAGGTGGCGCTTGACCTAAAAGTCGCGTCGGACGCCAACCTGCCGGATCTTGCTGACAAAGTGCAAAAAGCCACGTCTTCCTACGTCCACGACATTGTGGGTGTGACTGTTGATTCGGTGAGGGTGTCGGTCTCAGACATCTCGCTGGAAGGCCGGCGTTAGGGGGAGACGGAAGTGGATCAGGAAGGTTTCTGGGACAGGATCCTCCGCACCCTCCGGGAGCACCCCGGACGGCTGCTGGGCACCACCGTGGGGTTGCTCATGGGCGTGTGCCTGATCTGGTTGGGGCTGTGGAGGACGCTGGTGGTCTCTTTGCTTACGACAATTGGGTATTCTATAGGCAAGTGGATGGATGACGAAGGGAAGGGCCTGAGGGAATTCCTGGAGGAGAAGCTTCCTGGAAGACCCGATTTCCATTGATCACAACAGGGCAGATGAGACGGCACGACGCCAGAATACTGGCGCTATCGGCGCTTTTTTGTTGGGAGATTTCCAAAGACGCCCCTGACGTGGTGTTTGCCCAGGTCGTCGAGAGCTACTTCGAGGGGAGCGCCCGTTTTGACTACGCCAAGGAGCTTTTCCTCTCCGCGGTCGCCCATGCGGGCGAGATAGATCCTCTCCTCGCTAAGGCCTCGCAAGGGTGGCCCCTGCCCCGGATGCCCCGGGTGGACCTTTCCATACTCAGGCTGGCGGTGGCCGAGGCTATCTACCTCGGTAAGACCCCTGACGAAGTCGTGATCGACGAGGCTCTGGAGCTCTCAAAGGAGTTCTCCACCCACGCGTCGCCGAGGTTCGTCAACGGGGTGCTAGTAGCAGTCTTCCGCGAAATGGGGCATGCCAAGAAAGCCTCAGAAGAGTAAAATTAAACGTGTCGCCGTATCTCTTGGACAAGCAATCTCGCGGCGGTGCTCTCTAAAAAGAAACTGGAGGATAGATGGGATGAACGACATTCTCGTGAAGCAGGTCCTTACCCCCGTCACCAAACTGATCGTCGTAAGAAACCCCTACGTGGCAGCCAAGGCCCAGCCTGGGCAGTTCATTATCCTGCGCGTCCGCGAGGAGGGTGAGCGCATACCTCTCACCCTCGCCGACTACGACCGGGAGAATGGCACCATCACGCTGGTCTTCCAGGAGGTCGGGTTCAGCACACGGCTTCTTGGCAGCCTCGAAGCCGGCGATTGCATCCTCAACTTGGTGGGACCGCTGGGTGTCCCGGCAGAGCTGCCCGAAAAAGGCATCGTCGTGATCGCGGGCGGCGGAGTCGGAGTCGCTCCTTGCCTCCCCAAAGCCAAGGAATTGCACAGGCGGGGAGTCAAGGTCATCTCAATCATAGGCGCCCGCTCCAAGGATCTCATCATCCTTGAAGACCAAATGCGCGCCTGCTCAGATGCTGTGTTCATCTGCACCGACGACGGCAGCCGCGGTTTTCACGGGTATATTTCCAACCAGCTCAAGGAGCTCATAGAGAAAGGTCTAAAGGTCGATGAGGTCGTCACAATAGGGCCCATGCCCGCCATGAGGGCCGTCTGCGACGTTACCAAACCTTTTGGGCTGAAGACCTGGGTTTCGATGAACCCCATCATGGTCGACGGCACCGGGATGTGCGGCGCGTGCCGCGTCACGGTGGGCGGCAAGACCAAGTTTTGCTGCGTTGACGGTCCCATGTTCGACGGACATGAGGTCGACTGGCAGGAGGCGTGGCGCCGGGCCAATTTGTACCGGGACGAAGAGAAGATCGCCAACGAGCGCTGCGCCAGCTGTGGAGGTGACAACTAATGCCCGTCAAGCAAAGGACAGCAATGCCCATGCAGGACCCCAAGGAAAGGGCTACCAACTTCGAACAAGTCGCGCAGGGATACACTGAAGAAATGGCTATCGGAGAGGCCGCCCGTTGCCTCCAGTGCAAGAATCCGCTCTGCATGACGGGATGCCCTGTCGCAGTCAAGATTCCCAACTTCATCAAGTACCTTAAGGATAGGAACTTTCAATCAGCCATAGACACCATCAAAGAGACCAACAACCTGCCCGCCGTCTGCGGAAGGGTCTGCCCCCAGGAACACCAGTGCGAGATCAAGTGCGTCCTATTCAGGACCGGCCAGCCCATCGCCGTCGGCCGCCTCGAGCGGTTCGCGGCCGACTGGGAAGCTCTGCACGGAAGCAGCAAGGTCGAAAAGCCACAGACCAACGGCAAGAAAGTGGCCGTCGTGGGCGCCGGCCCCGCGGGACTTACCTGCGCCGGCGACCTGGCCAAGATGGGCTACGGCGTCAGAATCTTCGAGTCGCTTCACGCAGCGGGCGGCGTGCTGATATACGGCATACCCGAGTTTCGTCTGCCCAAGGACGTTGTGAGGCGTGAAGTAGACTACGTGCGGCAGCTGGGAGTCGAGATCGAGACCGACGTGGTCGTGGGCAGGAGCATCACCATCGACGAGCTCTTCGACGATGGGTACCAGGCCGTCTTCGTCGGTTCGGGCGCGGGTCTCCCCATGTTCATGCACATCCCCGGCGAGAACCTTAACGGCGTCTACTCGGCCAACGAGTGGCTGACCAGGATCAACCTGATGAAGGCCTACTTGTTCCCCGAGTTTGACACTCCCGTGAAGCGCGGCAAGAGAGTCGCGGTCGTTGGGGCAGGGAATGTGGCGATGGACTCGGTACGTTGCGCCCTTAGGCTGGGCGCCGAAAAGGCATGCATCGTGTACCGCAGGGGCCGCGCCGAGATGCCGGCAAGGCTGGAGGAGTTGGAGAACGCCGAGGAAGAAGGCGTGGAGATGCATCTCCTGACCAACCCCATCCGCGTGATCGGCGATGAAAAGGGCTGGGTGACCGGCCTTGAGTGCGTGAAGATGGAACTGGGCGAGCCCGACAAGTCCGGGCGAAGGCGTCCCGTGGCCATCCCAGGCTCCGAGTTCGTCATGGACTGCGACATTGTGATCATGGCCCTCGGCACTACGCCGAACCCGATCCTCCCGACCACCACCCCTGGCTTGGATGCCCAGGATTGGGGCGGGCTCAGAGCCACCGAGGCCGGCCGCACCACCAAATCCAGGGTCTGGGCTGGCGGCGACGCTGTCACCGGGTCCGCCACTGTCATCCTGGCCATGGGCGCCGGCAAGGCGGCTGCCAAGGACATCGACGAGTACCTCAACGGCAACCAGGAGACCTGGGCCTAGCAAGGCTACGGCCCCCGCCAAGTCATGATAGGATACCGGCCCCTCAAAGGCCGGTATCCTTGGAATTTTGGGGATGAGAGGGGGTGCTCGTGATGCTCCAATCCGATAGCGCCTTCACAGTCAGCCAGCTCAACTCCTACGTCAAGGACGTCCTTTGGAAGGACGAGCTCCTGCGGCAAGTTCTGGTCCGGGGCGAGATCGCCAATATCCGCAACTATCAGGGGCACCTTTACTTCACCCTCAAGGACCAGAAGTGCTCGGTCAAGGCTGTCATGTGGAGGACCGACGCGGCGCGACTCACCTTTGTCCCCACTGATGGATCCGAAGTCCTGGTCGCGGGCAACGTCTCCGTGTTTGAGCGGGATGGTGTCTACCAGGTCTACGCGACCTACATGGAGCCGTCCGGCCTCGGAGCTCTCTACGCCGCTCTGGAGAGACTCAAACAGAGGCTGGAGGCGGAGGGGCTATTCGCCGAGGAGCGCAAACGCCCTCTCCCTGCCTTCCCGCGCACCATCGGCCTGGTCACCTCGATCCGGGGCGCCGCGATAAAGGACATAGTCTCGGTTGGCCGGCGTCGCTATCCAGGCGTTGCTTTCGCGGTAGCCGACACCAAAGTCCAGGGCGATGGGGCCGCCAAGGACATCGCCCGCGGGATCCGCACCCTCAATGAACTGCCGGAGGTAGACGTCATCGTGGTCGGTAGAGGAGGAGGCTCTCAGGAGGACCTCTGGGTCTTCAATGACGAGGTTGTCGCCCGCGCCATCTACTCGTCCAGAGCACCGGTTGTCTCGGCCGTCGGACACGAGCGGGATTTCACTGTCGCCGACTTGGTCGCCGACGCGAGGGCAGCCACTCCCTCACAGGCCGCGGAGATGGTAGTGCCAAATGCTATCGATCTGCGGCAGGAAGTCCAGTCCTTTGAGGAAGGAATGCGCAATCAGGTCTACACGCTGATTGGCGGGCTGCGTCAAACCCTGAGCCTCCTGCGCCAAAGGCCCGCGCTGGAGCGGCCAGACTGGTTCTTGGTGTCATCCAGGGAGTCTTTGGTCCGCCTGCGCGAAGACCTGGAAGACGCCGTCCAGGCACTACTGGAAAGGGCGCGCGCAGGGCTTGCCAACGTCGCGTCCTCACTTGACGCCCTGAGCCCGCTACAGATCCTCTCAAGAGGGTTCAGCCTGGCCCGCAGGGCAGAGGACGGTGCGATAGTTCGCGACCACAAGGATGCGCCGGCCGGCACCCGGTTGGACGTGTCATTGTTTAGGGGCTCGTTGCGTTGCCTGGTCGAAGACTCAAGACCCCCTGAGGAGGGAAAGTGATGGCCGCCAAAGACCTCGAGTTCGCTAAGGCTCTGAAGAAGCTTGAGGAGACCGTCAAGTCGCTGGAGAGCGGCGAACTCTCGCTGGAGGATTCCCTTCGCAAGTTTGAGGAAGGAATAAGCCTGGCGAGGCAGTTGGAGAGAGTCCTGGACCGCGCGGAGCGCAAGGTCAAGGAGATCCTGAACCCCACCGAAGACCAGCCGAAGGAATAGAACGGCGTTGGGAGGAAAGGCGTTGTCACAAGACACGCTTGAGCGGTACAAGGCGCTTGTCGACCGCCATGTGCAGGCGGTACCTGCAGAATTCCAGTGTGGCGAGGTCTTGCGGGACGCCTGCGCCTACGCCCTCGAAGGCGGGAAGCGGCTGAGAGGCTCCATCTTGCTGTGTTTCTTCGAAGCCCTGGGCGGGCAGGCCGAAGAAGCCCTGGATTTTGCCGCTGCGCTCGAGATGATCCAGGCCTACTCCCTTGTCCACGACGACCTCCCTTGCATGGACGACGATGACTTTCGCCGCGGCAAACCCTCCTGCCACAAAAAGTTCGGCTATTCGACTGCGTTGCTGGCCGGTGACGCGCTCCTCACAGCGGCTTTCGAGGTGGCTGCGCGCTCGCCTTCATTGCCGCCTGACCGGGTAGTCCGTGGCCTAGCGACCCTCTCAAGAGCTGCCGGCCCGTCCGGGATGGTCGGAGGCCAGATTCTTGACCTGGGCTTTGAACGCAGTCCCGGCGGCGCCGATAAGGTGAGGAAGATGTACGCTCTTAAGACCGGCGCGCTTTTCCAGGCCTCTGCCAGGCTAGGAGCCATCTTAGCCGGCGCTCCGCAGGAGACGGAAGACGCTGCCGGCGAATGGGGTTCACTGTTCGGCTACGCATTCCAAGTGCTCGACGACCTCGAAGACGATGACCAAAGCCAGAAGGAGCAGGACAAGGACACCCTGGCGAGGGAGACTTCGCGGGAAGAGGCCTGCCTCGAAGCCAAAGAGGCTCTGGAAGCCGCCCTCGCGCTCCTCGGCCATTTCAAGGGCCGCGCTACGCTGGCCGAGGACCTGACCAGGAGATACCTGATCCGAGCCACCTAGACGCTGCAAAGCGCGCCAAGCGAGTCCCGCATCCGTGGAACGTGGGGCCAACTCTCAGCCCCGCCACGATTCAGGAGTTGATTCGGCCCGCCAGTAGTCGCTTCTCCCGCGAATATGGTCTGCAGATGGTTACGTCAAAGGATATGGCTCGCCAGTAGCCGGTTCTTGGGCGGATCTGGTTCATCAGTGGTTATTTTCCTCGAAACATGGGCTGTCCATAGTCACTTTGGCGGAAACGGTTCACCGGTGGCCAGATCCTCTAAGGAAACGGTCCATCCTTGGTTACATCCCCTCAAATCACGGTCTGCCGGTAGCCATACAGGATAGACATGGTTCATCCCTGGCCACATAGCGGTAAGCCGGGCCTTGGCGTTTCAGCGGCTGGCACAGGCCAGGATTTGCATTTGCCCAGCATATCCCCTATAATACGTGATGCGTTCCTCCTCCGAGAGGGCGCAGTATTCTAGTGGGCTGACCTGTTCCAAAGGCGGGGCTAAAAATCCGTCGTGGGCCAGAACCGGAGTTCGCCCTTTAAGAGGCTGGTTGCGCCCAGCTTCCGGCTTCTTTAGGGAGAAGGAAAAAAGGGAAACCTACAATGGCATGTAGGCTGTATGCCCTTTTTTCGCGAAGACCGGAGAAATTCGCGTCTTATCGGTTGTGTCCTTAACAAGAGACATGGCCTGTCTTGAGTGGCCGGGCAGGATGGTTCCTCCTGAAAGCTCGGCTGCAAAAAAGGCTAGGGACAGGGGCCTTTGAGGAAAACTCCTAGACTGTCTTATGCGGGCGCGTGCGGGGTTGCGGTGTGCACTAAGTGGTGATCCAGCTCTGCCAACGGTGACGCGGCAGGCCGGCCTTAAAGGGGAACCGCCCAACGCGGAAGCGGGGGTTGGCCGGCGGGAAATCCTGCTGGACCTAAAGGCACAAGATTTACTGCATGCGCTGCCCCTCGGAGGCGAGAACCTAACCATTTAATGGCGAAGAGGAAAACCGGCATTCTCAGATGGTACCTGCAGTGTCTCGGCCTCGCGCTGGCCGGTTTCTTACTGAGCTTTGGCATGAACCTATCGTTAGAAAACCTCTCACGACGAATTCCGCTTGGTTTCACCGTCCCCTTGTTCTTGGGCGTGGTCCTGCTAGGAGTGGTCTCCGACGCCGTCGGCCTCGCCAGCGCGCGGGCCAAAGAGGAGTCACTCCTATCGATGAGCTCGCGCAGGGTCGCGGGGGCGAGAGAGGCTGTGTGGTTTGTAAGGAACGCTTCTCGGGTTTCTTCCGTATTTAGCGATCTGATGGGTGATGTTTCGGCGACTCTTTCGGGGGCGCTGGCGGTGGCGATGGCCTTCCGTGTGCGGGCGGGGTTTCCCGCTTTGAACCAAGTCTACCTCGCGAGCGCGGCCGTGGGTGTCGCGTCGTTTCTTTCCGTAGGAGCCAAAGCCCTTTCCAAGCCGTTTGCTTTGAAGTACGCTGAAACCATCATCCTTTTGCTTGGCAGATTAAGGCGTCTTTGGTTAGCGGCGCTAGGAAGGACGGGCGCGAGGAGATGACTCGGAAACTCTCTGACGTAAAATCTCCTTCTGACCTGCGTGGCATGACGGTGCGCGATCTAAATGAGATCGCGCGCGCCATTAGGGAAGAGATAGTCGCGACGGTCTCTAAGAACGGAGGCCATCTGGCCTCATCTCTCGGAGTCGTCGAGTTGACCCTGGCTCTCCACACGGTATTTCACACGCCGGACGACAAGATCGTGTGGGACGTCGGCCATCAGTCGTACGCCCACAAGTTGGTGACAGGACGATATGAAAACTTCCACACGCTGCGGAAGTTCGGCGGGATCTCGGGCTATCCCAAGCGGGCTGAAAGCCCGTTCGACATCTATGACACCGGGCATGCGTCGGGGTCAATCTCGTATGCTCTCGGGCTGGCCAAGTCCAGGGACCTTCGCCAAGAGGACTACAAAGTAGTGGCGGTCATCGGTGACGGGGCGTTGACCTCGGGCGTGGCCTTTGAGGGCCTAAACAACGCCGGCGATTCCAGGACCAACCTAATCGTGGTGGTCAACGACAACTCCATGTCAATATCCGAGAGCGTTGGAGGCATCTCGTATTACCTCACGATTTTGCGCTTGGCGCCTTTGTACCGGTCGACCAAGCAGACGGTCGAGCGCCTTCTTGAACGCATGCCAAGCTTGGGGAAGAAAGCGGCGAGCCTCTTGCGGAGGCTAAAAGGCGGCCTCAAGTACTTCTTGTTTCCTGAGGCGTGGTTCGAATCGCTAGGCTTCCGCTATTACGGCCCCATCGACGGTCACGACATATCCGCTATGCAGAAGGTCTTCGAAGAAGCCAAGATGCTGAGGGAGCCGGTCCTGGTCCACGTGGTCACCCAAAAAGGACGCGGCTACGCTCCTGCCCAAGAGGAGCCCGAGAAGTTCCACGGGCCGGGCCCTTTCGACCCGGTTACCGGAGAGATCTTCAAGAACAACGACTCAGTCGCGTGGAACAAAGTGTTCGGCGAAGCTATGTGTCGCTTCGCGAAGGACGACCCGAGGATTGTCGCCATAACGGCGGCCATGTCGGACGGGACCGGGCTGAACGAGTTCAAGGCCAGATACCCGGATAGGTTCTTCGACGTGGGCATAGCAGAGAGTCACGCGGTCACCTTCGCGGCGGGTCTCGCCCAGGGTGGGATGCTTCCGGTAGTGGCGATCTACTCGACATTCTTGCAGCGCTCGTACGACCAGATAATCGAAGACGTGTGCCTGCAGGGGCAGAAGGTAGTGTTCGCCATAGACCGTGCAGGACTTGTCGGAGAGGACGGAGAAACCCACCATGGTGAATTCGACCTGTCGTATCTGAACCCTGTCCCCGGTATCACAATCATGGCGCCCAAGGATGAAAAGGAACTGGTCGACATGCTGTATACCGCGCTCCGCATCCCCGGGCCCTGCGCAGTCAGGTATCCGAGAGGCGCGGCGGTGGGGGTGGACTATTTGAGTGCGCTGGATGCCCCCGAATTGCTGGAGCCGGGAAAGGCCGAAGTGCTGTCATGGGGGAGGGATGCGAACCTGGTTGCCCTGGGAAGTATGGTCGCCCCTGCCGTCGCGGCTGCGGAGATCTTACGAGAACAGGGTATTTCGTGTGGGGTTGTGAACGCCAGGTTCAGCAAGCCTCTGGACGTTTCGACGATCTCTCTGGCAGCGATTAAGGGTCCAGTTTGGGTGTTGGAAGAAAACGTCGTGTCGGGCGGATTTGGGCAGGCGGTTGTGGACGCCCTATCCAACAATGAGCGCGCTGCGGTCTTCAAGGTGGGTTTGCCCGAGAGGTTTTTGCAGCACGGGTCGCAGGCCAAGTTGCGGGAGGTTTACGGCCTCGACGCTAGGTCCATCGCCGCGAGAGTGCAGGAAGCACTCGGAAAAGGGAAATGACGGACAAGCCGACGGGAAGAAGAATAGGTATCTACCCTAACCTCGAGAAGGAAGGCAGCAGGGAGCTTTCCGCAAAGCTCTTTGATTGGCTGAGAGAGCGGGGGCATGTCGGCTACTTTCCGTCATGCGTTGCCCAAATGCTTGGCCTGCCCCAGACTAGTCTGCCCCTGGACAAATGGTCCTCGAACACGGATTTCGCGATAGTCTTGGGCGGGGACGGCACGCTCCTTGGCGCGGCGAGGGCTTTGGGCCCCCTGGGGATCCCGCTTCTAGGCGTCAACCTTGGGCATTTTGGCTTCCTAACCGAACTCGAATCTATCGACTTGTTCACGGCGTTGCCCTCGTTCATCTCCGGCGCGTGTAAGAGGGATGAGAGGATCACTCTCACAGCGCAGGTTTTCCGGGAAGGCCGGAAGGTGTATGAGAGCATCGCCATGAATGAGGCTGCTGTCATTAAAGGCCCGTACGGACGCATGACGGCTCTCACTCTTCGGGTCCACGGCAACGAGGTGGACACCTATTTCGCCGACGGGGTCATAGTGGCTACCCCCACAGGCTCCACGGCATACTCGTTGTCCGCAGGCGGACCCCTCATGTCACCGGAGATAGACGCGCTCTTGGTGACGCCGGTTTGCGCGCACACCCTGTATTCCAGATCAATGGTAGTGCCGTCGTCCGAGCCCTGTGAGATCGAAGTGGTCGAACCAAGCCAGTCGACCTCGCTGTCAGTAGACGGGCAGGAGTTCCTGCCGCTGTACGCAGGCGACCGAGTCCGAGTGTCCACCTCAGGTTTAAGAGTGGTCCTTCTCCGGCGTAACGAGTGGTCGTTCTACGACGTGCTGCGCCGAAAGATGAAGGAAGGGGCTGACAGGCTTCCAAGGTAGCGGTTCCAGACAAACGGTGACGTACCGGGGGACATCCAGATGAAAGCTAAAAGACAGATGAGGATCGTTGAGCTGGTATCACAAAGCGTGATTACCAGTCAAGAAGGCCTGTGTGAGGCGCTCTCGCGCGAGGGCATCCATGTCACCCAGGCGACAGTCTCTCGAGACATCAAGGAGATGAACCTGGTCAGGGTGCCGTCCGGCGACGGCAGGTACAAATACGCCCTCATGCCTGGCGACCCCTCTTTGGTATACCGTGAACGCTTTAGGCGGCTCTTCACCGATTGCTGTCTTGACATGGACAGGTCGCTAAACATCATATTGGTCAAAACCATTGACGGCACAGCTTCGGCTGTGGGCGAAGCCATCGACGCTCTCAAACTCCCCGGCGTCCTGGGCACCGTCGCGGGAGACGATTCAGTCCTGGTTGTGGTAAGAGAAACCAATTCGTCACAGGAGATGTTGGAGTCGCTCAGGAAGATAGCTGGTCTCTAGCAATGATCTCCTACCTTTCTATTAGGAATTTCGGCCTGTTCTCTTCGGTTAGGCTCGATCTGGGCGAAGGGCTCACGGTCTTCACCGGAGAGACGGGGGCCGGCAAGTCCATGGTGGTGGGAGCGGTCCTGGCCTGCTTGGGGCAGAGGACCTCGCGCGAACTGCTCCGGACGGGAGAGGAGCGGGCCGTAGTCGAGATGCTTGCCGGCCTGCCTGAGGGACTGCCGGGCGGCCCCGACGACCCGCTGTTTGCCGCACTGTCGGGAACCCGAGACGTTGTCCTGCAGAAGGATATTTTGGCCGACCGGTCGTACCTCCGGGTAAACGGCCATCTGGCCACGGCCTCCATGGCGCAGGAACTTGGCGGCCGTCTGGTAGACATCCACGGCCAGCAGGAACACCACTCGCTACTCCGACCCCAAAACTACCTTTCCATATTGGACAGCCTCCGTAAAGACGCGCTGGAGTCGCTCTCCCGCGCGTTCAACGACCTCTACCGCAAGCGCCAGTCCGTGCTTGCGCGCCTCTCGGACCTTGACAGGGGAGACCGCGAGCGGCAACGCGAGATAGACCTCTTGGCTTATCAGGTAGATGAGATTGCCAAGGCCAAGCTAAAGGCGGGTGAGGAAGACGAGCTCCGCCAGGAATACGGAGTCTTATCCTCACAGGAGCGGCTGGTGGAGCTGTCAGGTGGCGCCTACGAGGCGCTGTACGAAGGGAGCCGCGGGTCGGACAGGTCCGCCAGAGAGGCAGTGGATCAGGCCGTAGCCCAGCTCCGTAAGGTGCTCTCGATTGATCCTTCAGTCGGACAAGCCCTCGACGCCGCCCAGCAGGTAGCCTTCGACTTGGAAGCCGCGCTCGACGTCTTGCGCGACTATCGCAAGCGACTGGCGCTTGACCCGGAGCGCTTGCGCGTCATCTCCGAGAGACTTGATTTTTTGGAGCGCCTGAAATCCAAGTACGGGGAGACCGTGGAGAGGATCACCGAGTTTGCCGCATTGTCCAAGACCCGCCTCGATGAGCTTGTCCACGCAGACGAAACCCTGGCCAGACTGCGGCAGGAGCTCGACGGAATTGGAAAGCAGATGGCGTCTTTGGGCGCCAATTTGACCGGCCTGCGCCGGGAGGTCGCGCGGGCCATGGAGCAGGATGTGTTGGCAAGCCTTCAAGAACTTGGGATGCCCGGCGCCAGGTTCAGCGTCAAGATAGAGCAGGAGGCCGAACCGGGGCCGTATGGGTTCGACAAAGTGGGTTTCATGTTCTCGGCCAATCCAGGCGAGCCGCCGATGCCCGTCAACAAGGTGGCTTCGGGCGGAGAGCTTTCCAGACTGATGCTGGCAGTGAAGTCCCACATGGAAGCGGTTGACCCCGTTCCAACTCTAATCTTCGATGAAATTGACGCCGGGATTGGCGGGAACGCCGGTCAGGCCGTGGGTGAAAAACTCTGGGAGCTTGGAAGAAGCCACCAGATACTCTGCGTGACCCATCTTGCGTCCATCGCAGCGCTGGCCGACAACCACTATCTAGTCTCCAAGGAAGAAAAGGACGGGCGCACGTACGCCACGGTCAGCGCCTTGACTCCCCCTGAGCGCGCCCGCGAGATCGCAAGGATGCTGTCGGGCGGCAGCCTCGACATATCGCTTGAGCACGCGCGCGAGCTCATACGAGCGTCGGATGACTACAAAAGCCGGTCATAAAACCCCCGTTTACGGTAAACCTTAATTGCGTGTCAGTCGCGTGTCACGCGACTGGCACCACAATGTAGGGCCAGCCGAAGGGGGCATCTCCCGTGAAAAAGGCAAGGCTTCGAACGGCTCTGGGAGTCACCTTCTCGGCGTTGGTCCTTCTGGTGTGCTTCTCTAGCGCCTTCAGACTGGCCTTTTCGTTTCCCGAAGCAGTCACCGTCTTTACAGGCCAGGATTTCACCATCGACACAGGCTTCCCGGTAGTCTCCGTTTATTCCACCGGCGCCGCCAGAGTCGAATCCCACCCCTGGGCAAAACTCCCCAACCGCCTTACTATGAACACCGCCAAGGCCGGCGAGTACGCGGTCGAGTTCAGGCTTTTCGGGCTGGTGCCGATCCGCCGGGTGTCTCTCATCGTGGCAGATCGCATGATGGTCGTTCCCGGCGGCAACTCCATCGGCGTCATTTTGAGGAGTTCCGGGCTGGTCATAACCGGGTTGTCGCCCGTGGTCACGGTGGACGGGCGGGAGGTCTGGCCCGCTCGAAGCGCGGGGATCGCGGTCGGCGACGTCGTAGTCTCCGCCGGCGACAAACAGGTCTCGACCAAGGAGGAGCTCGCGATCTTGGTCGAGCGCGCGGGACGCGCAGGTCAGTGGGTGGACCTCCTGATCGAAAAGCCTGACGGCTCGGTTATCCGGAGAACTCTTAGCCCTGTTAAGCACCGCAACGGAGGGTATCAGATAGGGATCCTCGTGAAGGATACTCTGGCAGGCGTCGGGACGCTGACGTTCTATGACCCTTCAAGCGGGCTGTACACCGCTCTGGGGCATGTGATCTCCGAAGGCGACGGGAGGCAACCCACAGCCATGAAACAGGGCCAGATAGTGAGAGCCACCGTTACCGGGGTCCAGCCCTCTCGCAAGGGCCAGCCCGGAGAGGTTATGGGTACATTCGTGGAGGGCCGGGACGTCATAGGCAACATCCTTCAAAACGGTCCCTGCGGGATCACCGGAGTCCTGTCGAGCTACCTGCGCAACCCGCTTTACCCGGAAGCCATTCCCCTCGCTCTGGAAAGCCAAGTCAGGAAAGGCGCGGCCATTGTCCTTACAACAATCGACGGCACAACCATCGAGCAGTTCTCGATTGAGATAGAACAGCTATTTTCGGGCAGCGGCACTCCGTCCAAAGGGTTCGTGGTGAGGATCACAGACGAGCGATTGCTCGCGCGAACCGGCGGCATAGTCCAGGGCATGAGCGGCAGCCCAATCATGCAGGATGGAGCCCTCATCGGAGCGATCACCCACGTCCTGGTAAACGACCCTACCAGGGGATACGGCACCTTCGCCGAGTGGATGGCGCGCGAGGCCAGGATGATGCCGGGGGTCGCCTACGAGGGATCGGTTGCGGCTTTCAAAGGGAAGTAGAGCGGAAGATCCAACCACATGGACTTGGTATGTGTTGCCAAGTTGTGCAGAAGGAGTTAGAATGACAACTGGAATATGTTGTCAAATGAGACCGCAGACACAGCCCGAAGAGCTCAGGGGGGAGTCAACGGATGGAGAAGATGCGGGTCCTAATTGTGGATGACAATAGAGAATTTGTAGGGCTTCTAAGGGAGTATCTGGAAAAGCAAGATGACATCGAGGTCGTGGGGGTGGCCTACAACGGGGTTGAGGCACTGGAGGCGATCTCTCTGACCGAGCCGGACGTAGTGGTTCTCGACATAATAATGCCCTATTTGGACGGCATCGGCGTGTTGGAGGGATTGGACAAGCAGGATCAGGTGAAGCGGCCCAAGATTGTCATGCTCACCGCGTTTGGGCAGGAATCCATAACCCACAGAGTGCTGGAACTTGGCGCCGACTACTACATACTCAAACCTTTTGACCTGAACATCCTCACCGAACGGCTGAGGCAGCTTTTCATCAAGGGGCCGGTCGCGGCGCCTAGAGTTCCCACCGTCCGTGACAAGGAGAAGGGGCAGGATACCAAGGTTACTTCTGTCATGCACGAACTTGGCATCCCGGCCCACATCAAAGGCTACCAGTACCTTCGTGACGCCATCATCCTGGTATTCGACAGAGTCGACCTCCTGTCCCGAATAACCAAGGAGCTGTACCCGACTATCGCCCAGAAGTATGTGACCACTCCCAGCAGGGTCGAGCGGGCGATAAGGCACGCCATCGAGGTGGCGTGGGACCGCGGGAATGTGGAGTTCATTCAGAAGGTTTTTGGCCACACCATCAGCCAGTCGAAAGGCAAGCCCACCAACTCCGAGTTCATCGCGATGGTGGCCGACAGGCTGAGACTGGGTGCCTGACCTCCCGGCGCCACTTTCTACATAGAGGGATTGCGCTCCGTCTGGCGAACAACCAAGCGGAGGTGCATTACATGCAGGATCTTGCACGAACGCGACTCATGGACCTCATACTCAATGCAACTCACGACGCGATTGTAGCGGTTGACGCCCTCGGCAGGATCTTTGTGTTCAACCCCTCCGCCGAAAAGATCATTGGCCAGAAGGCAGAGGACGTGGTGGGAAAACACGTTAGGGACGTCATTTTGACCACCCGTCTCGACAGGGTCCTCGTGACTGGAGAGGTCGAAATCAACCAGCGCCAGATGGTCGGAGATACTGAGATTATCACCAACCGTGTGCCGGTGAGGGATGAGAATGGGAACGTCGTGGCCGCGGTCGCGGTGTTTAGGGATATAACCGAGGTAAAGAACCTGGCCGAGGAGATAACCAACCTCCGCCAGGTCCAGTCGTTGCTCACAGCCATTATCGACGCCACCCAGGACGCCATCTCCGTGGTGGACGCCGACGGCAACGGACTCCTCATCAACCCCGCCTATACCCGGCTCACCGGATTGTCAGAGAAAGACATCATCGGGAAACCCGCCACGGTCGACATCGCCGAAGGCCAGCCCAGTATGCACATGCAAGTCCTGCGTACCCGGCAACCGGTGAAGAACGTGCTCATGAAGGTCGGCCCGGCGCGCAGGCAGGTCGTGGTATCGGTCAATCCTGTCATGGTGGACGACCAGCTCAAGGGCGCCGTCGGCGTGGTGCACGACGTATCAGAGATGGCCCGGCTGAACGATGAGCTGGACCGGATGAAGAAGATAGTGCGCCAGTTGGAGGCCAAGTACACCTTCGACGAGGTCGTGTCCGTGAGTCCTCTCACCGCCCAGGCCGTTGACCAGGCCAAGAGAGTAGCGGCTACTTCGGCGACAGTGCTCTTGCGCGGCGAGAGCGGAACAGGCAAGGAGCTCTTCGCCCACGCCGTCCACAGCGCGTCGCCAAGGAAGAACAAGCCCTTCGTGAGGGTCAACTGCGCCGCCCTGACCGAGAGCCTTCTTGAATCCGAGCTCTTTGGCTACGTTGACGGCGCGTTCACAGGCGCGCGGAAAGGCGGCAGACGAGGGCTCTTCGAGGAGGCCGAGGGTGGCACGCTGTTCTTGGACGAAGTCGGGGTCATGAACCTTTCTTCGCAGGCTCACCTTTTGCGCGTGCTGCAGGAAAAAGAGATTGTGCGGGTCGGCGACTCCAAACCCATACCGGTCGACGTCCGGGTCGTCGCCGCGACAAACGTCCCGTTGGAGCAGCTGGTGGGCGAAGGGCGCTTCCGCGAGGACCTCTACTACAGGCTGAACGTCATCCCCATATTCATCCCGCCTCTTAGGCAGAGGACCGAAGACCTACCTGGCCTGACGCTGGTCCTTTTGCGAAAACTAAATCAGGAGTACGGCCGCTCGGTGGAACGGGTTTCGGCCCCGGTCATGGAGGTCTTTCGCCAGTACAGGTGGCCTGGGAACGTGCGCGAGCTTGAGAACGTGCTCAGCCGGTCTATCATCAACATGCGCTACCAGGACGATGAGGTGAGGGTGGAACATCTGCCCCCAATCGTCGACGCGCCTTCGATCAAAGAGTGGGCTCGGATGGCCGCCTCTCCCGACAGCGTCGAGCTGCGCTTCGCTACCGGGGAAGCTGAAAGGCGCGCCATCGAGCAGGCGCTGGAGAGCGCGGGGCGCAACAAGACCAAGGCTGCGAGGCTTCTTGGGATCAGCATCCGCACCCTATACAACAAGCTCGACCGGCATGCGCACTTGGCTGCAGGCACAGACAATCGTATGTGAAGAGTCCTGCATACTGGATCGAGTCGGATAGCAGCTGGTGGCCTGTCACAGGCGCGCATCGATGAAGGCACGGTTCTTGCTTCATACGGATCTCCGAAGGGCTTTCGCTCCAACCCAAGGAGGGATCTAATTGGACCTGTTCTCGAAGATGGCCCGAGAAGGGCACGAGCAAGTGATGTTCTTCCGCGATAAGACCGGGCTGCTCAAGTCCATTATCGCATTTCACGACACCACGCTTGGCCCGGCCATGGGCGGCACCAGGATGTACCCCTACGCGACAGAGGACGAGGCGGTCATCGACGCCCTCAGGCTCTCAAAGGGAATGACGCTCAAGTCCGGCGCGGCGGGGCTCCACTACGGAGGCGGCAAGGGCATTATCTGGGGCAACCCGGGTACCGACAAAAACGAGCTGCTCTTTAGAGCATACGGTCGTTTCATACAAGGCCTGCGAGGGAGGTTCCGCACCGGGACCGACGTCGGCACGTTCTCGTCGGACTTCGTCAAGCTCCTGCCCGAAACCGGCTACGTCGTCGGCCTGCCGGTGGAGTACGGCGGCAGCGGAGACACCTCGATCTTGACCGCCTACGGGGTTTTTTTGGGAATCCAGACCTGCGTCACTCAAGTCTACGGCAAGAAGGACTGTCAGGGGCTGGTGGTCGCCGTGCAGGGAGTCGGGAAAGTGGGCTCCAAACTGTGCCGGCACCTCAAAGACGCCGGTGCGTCGCTCATCGTTTCTGATGTGCGGCGCGAGTCTGCCGAGAAAGTAGCGGCCGAACTGGGGGCTCGCATAGTTGAGCCCGACGCGATCCTTTCTTCGCCATGCGATGTGCTGTCGCCAAACGCACTCGGCGGAGTGCTGAACCACAAGACCATCCCCAGCCTGAAGTGCAAGATAGTATGCGGGGGAGCCAACAACCAGCTGGAGACGTCCGAGGACGCTCCCCTTCTGTGGGAGCGCGGCATCCTATACGGGCCCGACTATGTGGTAAACGCAGGCGGCGTGATCCAAGTCGCCGACGAGTTGGACGGCTACAACTACGACCGCTGCAAGGCCAAGGTCGAGATGATCCCGTCTCTCTTGGCGCAGATCTTCATGACATCCAGGGAGCAGGGCATAGATACCGACAAAGCCGCCACCCTCTTGGTGGAGGAGAGGATCGCAAGGGTCCTCACGCTTAAGGCTACGCTCGCGCCTGCCAGATAGTGGCGCGATCCATGGGAGAACTGATTCTGGTCATAAACCCGGGCTCGACATCGACAAAACTCGCCATCTTCAATGGCGAGGAACCTCTATGCGTCGATAAGCTTGACCACTCGGGCGAAGAATGGGCGGCGCGGTACAATACCGCGTCTCAGCTTCCGCACCGGATCTCCATCACCCACGAGTACCTGAAAAGATGTGGCGTGAACGCGCGGGATCTTGACTGCATTGTAGCCAGAGGAGGCCTTCTCAGGCCCGTCAGATCGGGCGCCTACGCCGTGAACGAGTACATGAAAGCGGATCTGCTCCACGACGTCGGCGGCAGACACGCCGCCAACCTGGGCGGGCTCATAGCCTGGACAGTTGGCGACGTCGACCGGCCCACGGGAGGCCGGGTGCCCTCCTACATAGTTGACCCGGTTTCCGTCGATGAATTCGCGCCTGAGGCCACCATTTCGGGCGTTCCTGCAATTCCAAGGAGGAGCCTGCTCCACGCTCTCAATATCCGGGCCTGCGCCCGCAGGGCCGCCGAGGAACTTGGCAGACCGCTTGAGGACCTCTACCTTGTGGTGGCTCACCTGGGCAGCGGCTTCTCGATCGCCCCGTGCTATCGCGGCCGGCTCCGCGATGTCAACAACTCTAACGAGGAGGGGCCGTTCACGATCGAGAGGGCTGGTACGCTGCCGGCTCTTTGCCTCCTTGACCTTGCGGTTGAGTCCGACCTGGAGGAGCTTGCCGGGGCGCTCACGGCCAGGTCCGGCATGTTCTGTTACACCGGCACCAAGGATGCCCGGAAGGTCGAAGCGCAGGCAGCTTCGGGCGGCCCCGCCGCCCTGCCCTGGGAGGCTATGGCCTATCAGGTGGGCAAGGAGATCGGCGCCATGTCCGCGGCCTACCCTGAAGCGCCGGACGCCGTGGTCATAACCGGCGGGTTGGCCAAGTCGGCCGGCTTCGTCGCCATGGTGAAGGAGTACACCGCTTTTTTGGGCCGTCACCTGGTCTACCCCGGCGAGGATGAGATGGAGGCCCTTGCGGCGGGAGCGCTCCGCGTGCTCCGGGGCCTGGAACAACCGCGCACCTATCCTGAAAGCGAGAGGCGGCGATCCGTTGAGCAAGGCTAATGAAGTCGGCCCGCTGTTTTCGGCCTTTCTGGGACGGGTCAGGAGACAAGGACCGGTCGGCGTAAGCCTGGTCGAGGCGTTCGACCCAGAAGCGTTGTCGGCGCTGGCCCTGGCCCAAGGCTTCGTGACGCCCTATCTGGTCGGCGACGAAGACCGGATACGCAAGGTCATATCTGATGCGGGTATACCCCTAACGAACCCCACGTTTGTCCCGGCGGCGACGCCCGAAGAATCGGCGAAGCTGGGCGTCTCACTGGTCAGAGAGGGCAAGTGCAAGGTGCTTATGAAGGGCAAGGTCGGCACCGCGGTCCTTCTCAAGGCAGCTCTCGACAAGGAGACCGGCCTTAGGGCCGGCGGGATCTTGAGCCACGTCGCCGCGCTCGAAGTGCCGGGGTTCGACCGGTTCATTTTCGTGACCGACGGCGGCGTTGTCCTTAAACCGGACCTCGACAAGAAGGTCCAGATCGCTAAGAACGCCATCGAGGTGTGCCGCATGATGGGCGTGGAGCACCCCAGGATCGCGGTCCTCGCGCCGTCCGAGGTGCTGAACCCCGACTCAGAGGCCAGCATGCACGCAGCCGCTCTCTCGAGACTGGCCGAGGAAGGCGCCTTCCCGGGGGCTTTCGTCGACGGGCCGATGGCCCTTGACGTGGCTGTGTCCCCCGAGTCGGCCGAGATCAAGGGCGTCGGGGGAGACGTGGCCGGCAGGGCCGACGTCTTGCTGGCGCCGGATGTAGTTTCGGGCAACAGCGTTGCCAAGAGCATGCAGTACTTCGCGCATGCGGTGATGGGCGGCGTGATAGTAGGCGCTCTTGCGCCGATAGTAGTCATCTCAAGGGCGGACACCCACGTGGTGAAACTCAATTCACTGGCCATGGCGAGGTGCCTTTGCGAATAGAAAGGGAGGAGAGCCATGAGAGTCTTCGAACTGATGGGAGAACATGGGCACGAGCAGGTGGTCTTCTGCTACGACAAGGTCTCCGATCTCAAGGCCATCATTGCGGTGCACGACACAACGCTGGGTCCCGCGCTGGGCGGCACCAGGATGTGGCCCTACAAGACTGAAGAAGAAGCCCTGATCGACGTGATGCGCCTGTCCCGGGGCATGACCTACAAGAACGCCGCCATGGGGCTGAACCTGGGTGGTGGTAAGGCGGTCATCATCGGTGACTCCAGAAAAGACAAGAGCGAGGAGCTCTTCAGGGCCTTTGGCAAGTTCGTGGAGTCATTGGGCGGACGGTACATCACCGCCGAGGACGTTGGCACCAATACCGACGATATGGACATAATCCGGGGAGAGACCACTCACGTGGCGGGCCTTGCCAGCACCTCGGGCAACCCGTCTCCGGTCACCGCGTTTGGAGTTTTCCGGGCAATGGCCGCGTCGATCAAGACAGCTTTCGGCTCTGACAGCTTCAAGGGCCGGACGGTCGCCGTCCAGGGCGTCGGAGCTGTCGGCTTCAGCCTGGTCGAGCGCCTGATCGAAGCCGGCGCCAAGGTGTACGTAACCGACATTTACGCCGACAAGGTTGGAAGGGCCGTTGAGGCTGGCGCCACCGCCGTCCCCAGCGACAAGATCCTCGACCAGGAGTGTGACGTGTTCGCCCCGTGCGCTCTGGGCGCCGTTATCAACGACGACTCCATCCCCAGGCTGCGGTGCAAGGTGGTATGCGGCGCCGCCAACAACCAGCTCTTGGAGCCCAGGCACGGCAAGGCACTCGCGGACAAGGGCATCATCTACGCCCCTGACTTCATCGCCAATGGCGGCGGCGTAATTAACGTGGCCGATGAGCTGCACCCGGGCGGCTACAGCGAAAGCCGGGCCCTGGCCAGAGTCTCCAAGATATACGACATTCAGATGAAGATCTTTGCGATGGCCAAGGAGAAGGGGATCGAGACCTACGAGGCCGCCGACCTATATTCCGAGGAGCGCATCCACCGCGCCCTTTTGCAGAAGAGGATGTTCCTCTCCAGGTGAGCGCGGTCCTTGGGATAGACCCCGGATACAGCAGCACTCGGGTAGGGGTGTTCGATGGGAACGGCACCGCGGTTTGCACGGTGCGTTCCGGGGATGACCCCATGGAAGTGGGAGAGTCGCTTGCCGGGTGCCCGCTGTCGGTCGTGGTCGTGCCGGGCGGGCCCCCGGCACAGGCTTATCCATGGCACCCGCGCAACATCATGGCCGCCAGGGCAGGGAGCTATTGCGCTACAAAAGGCATCCCCTGCATAACGGCCTTGCCTGCATCCTGGGTGGAACTAAACGCGAAAGCGCGCTTGTCGGGCTTTCGGGAGTGCGACCGCCGTGGGAACTTCTACGCAATCCCGCAGATGTGCGCGTTCGAGAAGGCCGCGAAGCACCTCGGAGTCCCCGCCAACTCGGCAAACGTCATAACCGTCTATCTGGGGGACGAGGTGTCGGTCTCAGCCCACAGCGGGCATGAAGTGGTCGATACTTCCGACCCGGTAGCGTGCGAGGGCCCGTTTGGCTTTACCTCGGCGGGCACTCTCCCGGCTACGTCGTTCGTATCTTACCTGACACAGGCCGGCGTGGGTCGAACGTCCGGCGCCGCGGAGGCGGTGCGGTCAAAGCTGAAAACCGGATCAGGAGTTTTTTCGTACGCCGGGGTCGGTGACGCGGAGGCCCTGGCGGCGGCTCTTGCGGCCGGCCACGAAGGGGCGGCTCGCGGAGTCCAGGGCATGGCCTATCAGGTCGCAAAGGAAGTGGGGCGCCAGATCGCGGCCCTTAGGGGAAAGGTCGATTGTGTCGCCCTGTGCGGTCCGGGGGCGTCGCTGGACCCCCTCGTGTCCGGAATCGAACTCCGCGTGCGCAAATGGGCCGCTTTGCTGGTCTTCGCTGAGGACCTGGTCATGCCGCATCTGATTGGAGAGGGAATAAGGGCTCTATCATCGAACTGTAGTCTTTCAACTCCGCGGCGGAAGGAGTCTTGACAATTGCCGGGCGTGACGGTTTTCTACGGCCTCTACGGCAGCGGCAAGACCGAGATATCCATCAACTACGCAGTGAAGCTGGCGAGGCAGGGCAAGGCCGTCACAATCGTCGACCTTGACGCCGTCACCCCTTACTTCCGGGTGCGGGACGTCCGGGACCGGCTCATACAAGAGGGAATAGTCGTTGTGGCCCCCAAGGAGTCTATCCGCCACGCCGACCTGCCGGTCCTGCCCGAGGGAGTGCGCACGGTGTTGCAGCAAGGGCCGGGCGAGGTCGTAGTCGACGTTGGCGGCGATCCCACCGGGGCGCGGGTGCTGGGAGGGCTGGAAGACGCCCTTTCGCGGGATGCCAAGGGCCTCTTTGTTGTGAATTCGTCCAGGCCGTTCACCAGGACGGTCGAGGACGCCAAGAAGGCGGTCGCGAATATCGCGGCTTCTGCGGGGCTCCAGCCTTCGGGCCTGGTCGCCAACACCCACATGACTGACCAGACAACCGTGGAGCATGTGGTGCAGGGCGTCCAATTCGCGAGGGAGCTAGGACGCCAGATTGGGCTGCCAGTGGTGTTCTGTGCCGCGCCGGCGGACCTAAAGTCGAAGGAAGAAGAAATTGCGGGGCGGACAGAGGGGCTTCCCGTCCTTTGGCTGGAACGGTTCCTCAAGAAGCCCTGGGAGACCGAAGAGCAGTAGCTCCTGAACACGGGGAGGGAGAGGCTTGGACAAAAGAGTGGTTTTCCGGGAGGACCTCTGCAAGAGCTGCGAGCTCTGCGCGGCAGTCTGCCCCAAGAAGATCATCAAGATGAAGGGCAGTCTCAACCGGCAAGGGTATCACCCGGCCTACGTGAGCGACGAGGACCAGATGGTGTGCATCAGCTGCGCTCTCTGCGCCCGGATGTGTCCCGACGCCGTGATCGACGTTTTTCGGCCATAACGAGGAGGTGAAGGTTTTGGCGGAATCAATCCTTATGAAAGGCAATGAGGCCCTGGCGGAGGCCGCGATCCGCGCGGGATGTAAGTACTACTTTGGGTATCCTATTACCCCACAGAACGAGATCTCCGAGTACATGGCTCGCAGGCTTGCCGACGAGGGCGGCGTGTTCCTTCAGGCCGAAAGCGAGGTTGCGGCCATTAATATGGTGTACGGCGCGGCGGGAGCGGGCGGTCGCGTGCTCACCTCGTCCTCCAGCCCGGGAATCAGCCTCATGCAAGAAGCGGTCTCGTACATCGCGGGTTCGCAACTCCCCTGCGTCATGATCAACATGCAGAGGGGTGGCCCTGGGCTGGGCGGGATCCAGCCGTCACAATCCGACTACTTCCAGGCGACCAAGGGCGGCGGCCACGGCGATTACCGTCTCGTGGTCTACGGCCCCTCCACTATCCAGGAGTCCTGCGACCTAATGGCCCACGCCTTTGACGTGGCCGACAAGTTCCGGAACCCGGTGATGATCCTCGGAGACGGCATGATCGGCCAGATGATGGAGCCGGTTACTTTCCCCGACCGCCAGTCCAGCCTTGCTCTGCCCGACAAACCCTGGGCTACCACGGGCAACGAGGGCAGGGAGTCGAACGTGGTCACCTCCATCTGGCTCGATCCGGAGGAGCTCGACGCCCACAACTGGCGGATTCAGGCCAAGTATAGGGAGATCGAGAAGACGGAGAAGAAGGCCGAGATCCTCTACGGCGACGATTCGGAATGGTTCCTCGTCGCTTACGGCACTGTCGCCAGGATCTGCCAAGCGGTGATCAACAAGATGCGCAAAGAAGGCGTCAAGGTCGGCCTGGTCAGGCCCGTAAGCCTGTGGCCGTTCCCTGATTGGGCTTTTGAGCAGGTCGTCGACCGCGCCAAGGGCTTCTTGTGCGTCGAGATGTCCACCGGCCAGATGGTAGAGGACGCGCGCCTCGCGGTGAATGGCCGCAAGCCTGTGCACTTCTACGGGAGGACTGGAGGCGCGGTGCCGCATCCCCGCAACGTGGAGAAGCGCCTTCGCGAGATAATGGCGGGAGGTGTTGGGGCGTGAACGTCGTCTATCAGAGGCCCAAGTCGCTCTACAACGTGGTCACCCACTACTGTCCCGGCTGCAGTCACGGCATCGCTCATCGCCTTGTCGCCGAGACAATTGATGAACTCGGCATCCAGGGCAGGACGGTCGGCGTCGCTTCGGTGGGCTGCTCGGTCTTCGCCTACAACTATTTCGACGTCGACTTCCAGCAGGCCGCACACGGGCGCGCTCCGGCGGTCGCCACCGGCGTCAAGCGGGTCAGGCCCGAATCCATCGTGTTCACCTACCAGGGCGACGGCGACCTTGCGTCCATCGGCATGGCTGAGATAGTGCATGCCGCCGTGAGAGGCGAGAACATCACGGTCATCTTCATAAACAACGCAATCTACGGGATGACAGGCGGACAGATGGCCCCGACCACGCTGGTCGGGCAGAAGACCACCACGTCGCCTTTTGGGCGCGATCCAAAGCTCCAGGGCTATCCTGTTAAGGTCTCCGAGATGCTGGCGACGATACAGGGCGCTCGCTACATCGCCCGCTGTTCCTTGCACAACGCGGCCCATATTGGAAAGGCCAAGCAGGCGATAAAGAAGGCGTTCCGGAACCAGGTTGAAGGTAAAGGGTTCTCGCTCGTAGAACTGCTTTCCACTTGCTCCACCAACTGGGGGATGACGCCCCAGGCGGCGCTCAAATGGCTGGAAGAGAAGATGATCCCCGAGTTTCCCCTGGGAGAGTTCAAGAACGAGGAGGGGCCGGTGGCATGAACCACGAGATAGTCATGGCGGGGTTCGGCGGACAAGGGATCATGCTCATAGGCACCTTACTCACTTACGCCGGCAAAGAAGAAGGCAAGTCCGTCTCATGGCTGCCGTCGTACGGCCCCGAGATGCGGGGCGGCACCGCCAACTGCGCGATTTGCATATCCGACGAGGCCATAGCCTCGCCCGTGGTGGTTGAGCCGACGGCTGCGGTGGTCATGAATCTCCCTTCATTTGAGAAGTTTCATAGGACTGTAGTCCCCGGTGGAGTCTTGATCGTAAACTCGTCGCTCATCCATGCCGAGAATGTCAGAGAGGATATCTCGGTCTACGAGATCCCGGCTAACGATGAGGCTGTGGCCCTGGGATCAGACCGCGTCGCTAACATGGTCTGCCTGGGGGCTCTTCTCGGAGCCACGGGTGCGGTCAACCTTGAGACGGTGTACAAGGTACTCCCCAAGGTGATTAGCGCAAGGCACCACGACCTCCTGCCGCTGAACCAAAGGGCTCTAGCCAGGGGGCTTGAACTGGTCAAGAAGTAGAGGACTTATGACTGGTGGGGTTGTGTGTGAGCGAGCGGAGAACGGTGAGCGTGAAAGATATCGAATCGCTTCTGGTCTGCCTCCCAGGCATCCAGAAGGCCCGAGTCGTGGTGAACGACTGGGGCGCCATTGAGGAGATCCACATCCTCACCGGGCTTGGGCGAAACCCCAAGCAGATTGTCCGTGACGTCCAGAGCGCACTGAAGGCGCAGTGGGACATCACAGTCGACCGCCGCAAAGTATCGATCGCCCAGATCCAGGCAGGTATGCCCGAACCGTCAAGTCGCCTTCGCTACTCCGGTCTTGAGGTCAAGACCGACGCCAGAACCGGCAAGAGCGAGATAGTGGTGACTTTGGACCGGTCCGGCGACGGCCAGAGCCCGTCATACGTGGGCAAAGCCGTATCTGATTCCACCGAAGTATCGACGCTGTTGGGGGTCGCCAGGGCTACCTGCCTGGCAGGCAACCTCACCCTGGAGCCCCCAAACGCGTTTTTTGTCGATGACGTCGCCACCGTCGAGATCGGGCAGTACCGGAGCGTCGCCGTTCTCCTTGACCTCTTGACTCCCAGGCGGAACCAGGAGCAGATGGTTGGGTGCGCCCTGGTGAAGCGCGATCTGCGCGAGGCCTGCGTGCGCGCGACTATGGACGCCATGAACAGAAGGATGGAAGTGCTCCCCCAAAAAGGCACTACGAAGCCCGCAGACGATGGGCCTGCACAGAGAGTTCCGCCGCCTCTTCCCGCCGGTTCGCCGGTCAATCCCACAGTAACCGAGCCTGAAAAGCCGGCCCTGCCCCTCGAGGAGGATGTCCCCGACCGCCCGCCGGTCCGGTAAAGCGCTGGCATGTTCCTCCGGCCCCCCTCATAGGTTTGTCTTGGTCATGCGAAGACCGGGGGGGCAAACGCTGTGCGCAAGGTCCAGAACCTGTCGCCTTTCATCTTGTGCCTGGTCCTTTTCGTCGCGGGCCTCTCCATGGGAATCCTGGGCCTTCGCGTTCTCTCGCCCGACGAAAAGGCCGAGCTTGTCTCCTACCTTGAGGTATTCATGCGCGGCCTGGAGAACCCCGGGCTCTCCTCGAGCGCCATTTTCAGACTGTCGATTGCCCAAAACGCCAAGACCGCGGTGCTGCTCTGGGGTTTTGGCCTTGCGGTGATCGGTACGCCCCTCACGTGCCTTCTGCTCCTGGCCCGTGGATTTGCCGTCGGGTTCGGGTCCGCATTCGTCGTGAAAGAGGTCTCTACCGGCGGGGTAGCCGTTTTCCTCTGCGGGATGCTCCCCCACAACCTCTTCGCGGTGCCGGCGGTCCTGGTTTTGTCCGCCCTGTCCGTGTCGTTTTCCCTTGCCCTGGTGAGGGACCGTCCTTGGACCTACGGAGGGCTCTGGAAAATGGCCGCGGGCTACTCCTGGAGGTTTGCCCTGGTATCCCTCGGTTTGGTAGTGTCTTCGCTGGTTGAGGCCTACATCTCGCCGCTCCTGCTCGCCCGAACGACCGGGTTCTGAGCTTCCTCGGCTCTCCTCCTTCGATTTGCGCTAGAAGGATCTATTGGACAAGTGTAGAATCTTCTGGTTGATCTTGACTACGGTTATGGTTTGCTTAGAACTGTAAAGGGGATGAGGGTTTGAAAGTCGGAGTACCGAGAGAGATAAAGCCTGACGAGAACCGGGTTTCGCTCACGCCGGCCGGCGCGCAGGCGCTAGTCAGCGCAGGGCACCAGGTTTTCGTGGAGAAGGGCGCGGGAGTTGGCAGCGGTTTTAAAGACGCAGCCTACGCTGCTTCGGGAGTTAAGATGCTTCCCGACGCCGCATCAGTCTGGGGAACGGTTGACATGATCATTAAGGTCAAGGAGCCGCTCCATTCTGAGTTCCCCTACATGAGAAAAGGTCTTCTGGTTTTCACATACTTCCACCTCGCGCCCGACCCCGAGCTCACCAAGGTGCTCATTGACAAGTGCGTCGACGCTGTGGCTTATGAGACAGTGGAACTACCCAACCGGAGCCTGCCGCTTCTTACGCCCATGAGCGAGATCGCCGGCAGGATGGCAATTCAGGTTGGAGTCCACTTCCTTGAAAAGAGGCACGGCGGCAGGGGAGTCCTCCTCGGTGGAGTGCCGGGAGTGCCGGCTTGCGAAGTGGTCATCGTCGGAGGCGGAGTAGTTGGGACCAACGCCGCCAAGATGGCTGTTGGCCTGGGAGCCAAGGTTACCATAATCGACCTTAACCTCGACAGGCTGCGTTACCTCGACGACATCTTTGGAGCCCGCGTACAGACGCTGGCGTCCAACTCGCTCAACATCGCTGATGCTGTGAAGACCGCTGACCTGACCGTGGGAGCTGTTCTAATCCCTGGAGCAAAGGCGCCAAAACTGGTGACCGAGGCGATGGTCCAAAACATGATGCCCGGCTCGGTCATCGTCGACGTCGCCATCGACCAGGGCGGATGCATCGAGACCATGGACCATACGACCACCCACTCGGACCCCACGTTCACCAAGTACGGCGTGGTCCACTACTCAGTGCCGAACATACCGGGAGCCGTTCCCAGGACCTCGACTCTGGCTCTGACCAACGCGACTCTGCCTTACGCTCTACTTCTGGCCAACAAGGGCTTCAAGGGCGCGGTGAAAGCGAACGCGGCTTTGGCCAAGGGCGTAAACGTTACCGAGGGTCAGGTCACCTACCAGGCGGTTTCTCAGGCGCACAATTTGCCGTACACCCCGCTGGAGAAGATCCTGGCGTGAGGAGAGTGCCTCACTCTTTCCTGACATGAAACGAGAGGGGTCCTCAAGGGCCCCTCTCTCGTCCCACAAAGTGCCAATCGTTTCCTCCCAACGTGTATAGATCCCCAGCACCTAACATAAGACTTCTAGGAAGACATTTCTTGCGGTAGGATATTTCGCCGCTTGTAGGGAAACATAGAGAAGCAAAATGGATTTTCTTTGAAGGTGGGGGGGAGGATGGTGGTCGTGGAGAGTCTCATACAGGAGTTCATAGACTACCTTGGCCACGAGAGGGGACTCGCCGATAACACCCTGGAGTCCTATAGCCGGGACCTAAAGCAGTACTACGGCTTTTTGACCGGAGACTCAGCCGCAGTGCCTTCTCTCGCCAACGCCTCTCAGTCCACCATAGTGGCTTACCTAATGTACTTGCGAAAGCAGGGAAAGGCGACCGCCACCATCGCCCGCCGTCTGGCCGCGTTAAAGGCGTTCTACCAGTTCCTTCTCAAGGAGAACTACGTCGCCCAGGACCCGACCGATGACCTCTCATCGCCCAAACTGGAGCGCAAGCTCCCCAAGGTGCTTACCGTGGAGGAGGTCGAGCGCCTGCTCGCCCAGCCCGATATCCAGAACCCGGTCGGCAAGAGAGACAAAGCCATGCTCGAACTGCTTTATGCCACCGGGATCCGCGTCTCGGAACTGGTGAACCTCAATGTATCCGATGTCGACCTCCGGGAGGGCTTCATCCGCTGCATGGGCAAAGGGTCCAAGGAGCGGGTGGTACCCATGGGCGAGATGGCAATAGGGGCGCTACGCTCGTTCCTCGACAGCGCTCGGCAAAAAGTGATCGCCGATCCCAAAGAAAAAGCGGTGTTCGTGAACCACCACGGGAAAAGGCTAACCCGCCAGGGCTTCTGGAAGATCGTCAAAAAGTACGCTGCCCTGGCTCAGATCCGCAAGGAGATCACGCCTCACACGATCCGGCACTCGTTTGCGACCCACCTTCTTGAGAACGGCGCTGACATCCGCGCGGTCCAGGAGATGTTGGGGCACGCCGACATCTCGACGACTCAGATCTATACACATGTCACCAAGGACCGGCTGAAGGACGTCTACGCGAAGAGCCATCCGAGAGCGTAGAGCGCTCAGGTTACGCTACAGAGGCAGTCTCAAGAATAGGTTTAGCAGGAACGGGCTCACAAGAGAGAGTCCTGTTCCTGTTATCAGCCCCCACACCGCCCCCATGGGACCGAACGATCGCGTTATTGCCGGGAGGGTCGAGTCCATGGACGTAGCCCCGCCCATGGCAGCTCCTACGACGGGGGGGACGCGGCCCGAAAGGAAGGGCGCCGCGAGGATCGTGATGAGTTCCCGCAAGAGGTTTGAAAGGAACACATAGGCCCCTATCTCAGCTCCCGCCTCCTCCAACGCCACTGCCCCTGCCATTGAGTACCATCCAAAGCCCGAGCCGGCACAGAGGGCGCGCCCTAGTGGTACTCTCACCAGCGCCGCCGCAACCGCCGCCCCCGCGAGACTCGCGAGGCCCACCGACAGAGGAAGGGTCAGCGACACGGCCCCGTATTCCAATATCCTCCGCCAGATCCTCACTTTGCCCAGGTCGTACCCAATGACTAGCAAGAGTCCATTAAGACACAGACCGGACATCGCTCCGGTCAAAGCGGCGGCGCCCGGCGCCTGTGTCAGCCACCCCAGCAGCCATCCGAGCAGCCACCCCGCGATGGCTGAAGATCCGACCAAAGCCGACATAGTCTTGGCCTGCGTCGACGAGGCCGCAGCGACGGGCGCGGCGCTACTATCCGCCGCGGTGGCAAATCGTCTGCCCCAGAGCCAGCCTGCGGCCGCCGATGCCGCGACCACCAGCACGGCTGTCACCAGCGAAGCGGCCCCGAGCCTCCCCAAAGACCCCCTGACCTCGCCATCGAGCCCAAAAGTTGTTGACGTGAAGAAGAGTAGGGCGAGCAAAAGGATGTCTAGCGCGCGCGATGAAAGGCACTCGAAGCGCCGAAGGACTGAAGGACGCCAGAAGCCGAGGGTTGCGCCTATAAGGACGTACAAGAGGGAAATCATAAGACAAGGATATCAAAACTTGGAGGCGCGCGAAAATGCATTTACCCAGCCGACACAGACGATTCCTCATTTTGCTTCCGCTGGTCCTATCCTTAATAGTGGGGGTCATCCCGGGAGCAAGCGCGTTGGCGGCGCCCGCTCCCTCATCAGTCCAGATACCGGCTCCCAAGGTGGATACCCCGTCGTGCGTGGTCATGGACGCTGTCTCGGGCAAAGTGCTGTTCGAAAAGGACTCCCAAGTGAAGAGGAACCCGGCCAGCGTAACCAAGATAATGACCCTGGTCCTGGCGCTCGAGGACGTGGCGGCGGGCAAGGTCAAACTCACCGATGAGGCCGTGTGCAGCGAAAACGCCTGGGAGCTGGGCGGGACCGAAGTGTGGGCCGAGCCCGGCGAGAGCATGCCCCTTGACCAGTGGATTTGCGCGGTCGCCGTGGCGTCGGCCAACGACGCAGCCGTGGTGGTGGCCGAGTTCCTGGACGGCACCGAGGAAGGTTTTGTCGCCAGGATGAACCAGAGGGCCAAGGAATTGGGCATGAACGACACCCATTACGAGAACCCTCACGGGTTGGACGCGGACGGACATCTGACCACCGCGATGGACCTCGCGGTCCTGTCCCGCCACGCCGTCACCGTGCCCCACCTCCTGGAGTACACCAAGATCTACCAGCAGGAGTTCAGGGGCGGCAAGAACATGCTCACAAACTTCAACAAGCTGGTCTACCTGTACCCGGGGGCCGACGGCCTTAAGACCGGGATGACCAGCAAGTCCCTCTACTGTCTGTCGGCTACCGCCCAGAGGGATGGGTCCAGGTTCCTAATCGCCCTCATGGGGGCGGAGACTCCCGACCAGCGCCAAAATGACGCTTGGAGGCTCTTGGACTGGTGCTTTGCAAACTTCAGATCGCTTCCAATCCTCAAGGAGGGAGAATCCATCGCCGAGGCGCGGGTCCTCAAAGGGCAAGAAGACACACTCATCCTGGTACCCGAGGCGCCGTTCGCAGTCACCCTGAACAAGGGTCAGAAGGGTGAGGTCCGGCGTTCCATCGCCCTGCTTGAGGTAGTCGCCCCGGTCAAGAAAAGCGCAGTGCTGGGCACCGTCAAGATAGAAGTGGACGGCGAGAAAGTGGGGGAAATCCCGCTGGTCGCAAGGGATGCGGTCGAGCGCGCCAGCTTCCTCGATTACGCGGCACGGTACCTGCGAGCGTTCACGTTGGGCAGGTAGGTGGATGCCAAAAAAAGGGAAATGCCCGTTCACCGTTGAACCCTGCTGACAAAGAACTCCGGTATGGGAGTGTATGGGCATGAACCTCTCTTTTCACCGCGGACCTTCGTGTTTGGTTGCGAAGATGTCCGGGGAACTCGACTTGTCTTCGGCTTCTGTCTTCAAGGAACGCGTGGACCAGGAGCTTCGCGCCACCGGCGTGCCGAACTTGGTCCTGAACCTGCGCGGCCTGGATTTCGTGGACTCCACGGGGCTTGGCGCCATCTTGGGGCGCATGCGGCAGGTCACCGCAGGGGGCGGTCATCTGGTCCTGGCGGCCGTCCCTCCCAAGGTCCTGTCCATGTTAGAGATGGCTGGACTGGCCTCGCTTCTCCCCGTCGCCCGCACCGAGGAAGACGCCTTCCGCTTGGCCTTGGGCGGCTCCTCCGCAAAATCCGAAGGGGGTGAAGGGGTGTGAGCAAAAACCGCATCTACCTTCGCTTATCATGTGTCCCATCCAACGTCGGGGTGGCCCGCATAGCTGTGGCCACATTCGCCGCCTCTCTGGACTTCACAGTGCCGGATATTGAGGAGATCAAGGTAGCGGTATCTGAGGCGGTTTCCAATGCCGTGCTCCACGCCTATCCGGGCGGGGAGGGCGACGTTGCTTTGACGGCTTACGCCGATGGCGATGGGCTGGTCGTGGAAGTGGAGGATCAGGGGGTCGGCATTCCCGATCTGGCTAGAGCGCGAGAACCCGGGTTCACTACGGCGTCCGACCACATGGGGCTGGGCCTATCCTTCATGGAGTCGTTCACCGATGACCTCTACCTCGAATCTACTCCCGGCGGCGGGACCCGGGTCCGGATGATCAAGCGACGATGCAGCGCCTAGACCAGTTGCTTTTCCTGCGAGCGCAGAGCGGCGACAAGCGTGCGCGGGACGAGATATTCGCGTCCAACACGGGGCTCATCTGGGCTTGCATAAGGAAGTATGCAGGGCTCCTCGAGAAGGACGATCTTTTCCAGTTGGGTTCCATCGGTTTACTCAAAGCCATCGACCGCTTCGACCCCACTTACGGAGTGGTCTTTTCGACGTTCGCGGTGCCCCACATCCTGGGCGAGGTGCGCCGCTACCTGCGTGATAACGCCCTGGTCAAGGTGGATAGACGCCTGCGAGAGATAGCCTTTCAGGCCGGTAAGATCCGGCAGCAAATGACGGCAAAGTCCGGCGCGGAACCCCCACTCACCGACATAGCGCGCGCTTTGGGCGTGCCGCCGGACACGGTACTGGAGGCTATGGAAGCTGCATCTTCGGTCCTGTACCTGGAGGACGTCCCTGGCTACGTTGAAAAAGAGGCGTCCGGGGACCAGTCGGCAGCCAGAGAGGACTCGGTTGACCTGCAAGAAGCGCTGGAGCGCTTGGGGCCGGACATGCAGGCCATCGTAAGAGGAAGGTTCCTCCTGGGCAGGACCCAATCTGAGATATCCAGGGAACTCGGGATCTCCCAGGCCCACGTGTCGCGACTCGAGAAGAAAGCCCTCATGAACTTGAGGGAATACTACCGGGGCAAGTGAATTCATCGCGAGGAGATGACCTTCTACTATGCCGGTAGTAAGAGTTCTGGAACTGGTAGGACAGTCCCACAAGGACTGGAGCGACGCCGCCAACCAAGCGGTTCGCGAGGCGGCCGCAAAGGTCCCTACTATTAGCGGCGTCGAGGTCCTCAATTGGACCGCCAACGTCAAGAACGGCGAGATCGTCGAGTACAAGGCCAACGTCAAGGTGGCGTATCTGGATGAGATGAAATGACGCGGGTCAACGTCCGCGAGCAGGAGGCCTATGCCCGGCTAGTCCAGACCTTTCACCCCCGAAGACCGGTGCTCCGTAATCTCGCAGTGGCTTTTTGGGTCGGGGGCGCTATCTGTGTGGTTGGCCAGGTGATCCTGGATTATCTGGTGTCCAGGCAGATCCCGCTGACGCTCTCTCAATCCATGACGTCCACGGCCATGGTGGTGCTGGGCGCCACTCTTACCGGGCTGGGCATATACGACAGAATAGGAGCCTTCGCAGGCATGGGCGCTGCTCTGCCGATAACCGGCTTCGCTAACTCCATGGTCTCGCCCGCCCTGGAGTTCAAGCGCGAGGGGTTCATCCTGGGGGTCTCGGCCCGGATGTTCCAGATAGCCGGGCCTGTCATCGTGTACGGGAGTGTTGCTGCTATAATCGTGAGTCTGCTTCGAGTCTTCGTGTTCAAGTGAGATTAGACCGCATTGGATCTTCTACCTGCCTGTTCCCCGACATGCCGGTGGTGGTCTCCACCGGTTCCGTCGTGGGGCCGAGAGAAGGTCAGGGTCCCTTGGGGTCTCTTTTTGACTTGGTCTACCACGACACCCTTGCGGGCGAGGTCTCGTGGGAGCGGGCCGAGGCCCGCATGCTCCGGCAGGCCGGGGACATTGCCATGGAAAAGGCGGGACTCACCGACGCCGGCGTGGACTTCCTCCTGGCAGGAGACCTGCTCAACCAGATCGTTTCCTCCAGCTACGTGGCGAGGGAGCACGACATTCCCTACCTGGGTCTTTACGGCGCCTGCGCCACAATGGGGGAGGGGCTGGGGGTAGCTTCGTTCTTGGTGGCCGGCCACTTCGCCCGCAACGTCTTGGTCTGCACATCCAGTCACCACGATACGGCGGAGCGGCAGTACAGGTATCCGACCGAGTTTGGCTACCAGCGCGTGCCGGCCAGCCAGTGGACCGTCACAGGGGCCGGAGCCGCCGTGGTCGCCCCCAGCGGGCGCGGGCCAAGGGTGGAGGCGGTCACGATAGGCCGGGTGCAGGATTACGGCATAGTGGACGCCAACGACATGGGCTCCGCTATGGCGCCGGCCTTCGCCGACACGGTCTGGCGGCACCTTTCGGACATGGCGCGCGAGGTGGACGACTACGACGTCATATTCTCGGGGGACCTGGGTAGGGTGGGTTCTGACATCGCTCTGGCCTTGCTCAAGCAAAAAGGGTTGGACGTCAAGGCCCGACACCAGGATACCGCTCTCCTGATATACGAGATGAAGCCGGAAATCGCCTCGGGGGCTTCAGGCTGCGGCTGCGTCGGATCGGTGTTCGCCGCGAAGATATGGGCCGATCTCAACAACGGGGTCTTAGGCAGGGTGCTCCTGGTCCCGACCGGCGCGTTGCACAGTCCCACCGCGTGTCAGCAGGGAGAATCTATCCCGTGCATCGCCCATGCGGTCTCTTTGGTCTCCGAAGACCTAGCGGAGCAGCATAAGGAGGCGAGAGAATGACGCTCCTCAAGGCGTTCCTCGTTGGCGGCGCCCTGTGTGCCTTGGCGCAGGGAGTTGTGGACGCTACGAAGATAAACCCGGCCATCGTGATGGTCTCGGCGGTCAGCGCCGGCGCCGTGCTCTCGGGGCTGGGGATCTATGCGCCCTTGGTGAAGTTGGGAGGGGCGGGCGCGACGATCCCTCTGTTTGGCTTCGGGCACGCGCTGGTCACGGGTATGGTCGAGGATGCCCAGAAGATCGGCCTGTTTGGGCTGCTTACCGGGGGACTTAGGGCCACCGCGTCCGCCTTAACTGCTGCAGTTGTGTTTGGATACCTGATGGCCGTGCTGTTCAATCCAAAGGGCTAGCAGGTCGAAAAGTGATCACGAGAGCATAGGGTTGGTAAAGGAGGGAAGTTCGTTGTAGACTTAGGGCAGCGTCGAAACCGGAGTGAGACCTGTGAAAAATAGATCCCCCTATCAAAAACCTGAATACTGGCTTTTTGCTCTGGCGCTTGCCGGGATCATCCTGGGAACTCTAGCCACGTTCGGCAATGACCTTTCACCTTCGTTCGCTGGCCTGTCCGCGCCCCAAAACTCCTCGCGTCCAAGCGCGTCCGACGAAGAAGTTTGGCGCATACAGGACGAGCAGAACACCGTGGAGGTTTTCGGCGCGGCTAAGTGGGGCGTGGTCAAGGTTTCTACGTCGCGAACGGGCCGCACCTCACTCGGTACGCCTCAGGCCTCGCGAAAAGGTAACGGCTCCGGGTTCTTCGTGGACAACCAGGGACACGTCGTAACCAACAACCACGTAATAGAAGACGCCACCGATATCGAGGTGCAGACCATATCGGGGAGGTCCTTTAAGGCGACCGTCATCGGCAGCGACAGGCTGACCGACCTTGCGGTTTTGAAGGTAGAGGCTCCTTCCGATGAGATTTACCCTCTGAGATTGGCCGACTATTCCGCGGTCAAGGTTGGCCAAAAGGCCATAGTGTTGGGGAGTCCGCTGGCGACCGGTTCAAGCATGGGGCTTGACCGTTCGCCCACCGTCACAACCGGCATCATCAGCGCCAAAGACCGCTCAATGCCCATCGAGAGCCTGACCAAGCCCAACGTCAACGACTACACCATCGAAAACCTCATCCAAACCGATGCAGCGGTCAACCCGGGCAACAGCGGCGGGCCCCTCCTGAACTCCAGCGGTGAGGTGGTCGGCGTGGTTACCGCCATCATGGACTCCGCCAACGGCATCGGCTTTGCCATACCGTCGCAGGTGGTTGGCTCCATCGTCCCGGAGATCCTCCGGAACGGCAAGGTGACGAGGGCTTTTATGGGAGTGTCGTACCTGCAGCTTGACGTCCTGTACCACGACCTCGGCACCACGGCTTTTTCTCAGTTGGACCTTCCCACCTCCAAAGGGGCTCTGGTCACGGAATTGGAGGATGGCGGGCCTGGTGAGAGGGCAGGGCTGCGGGGTTCCACCAAGACGCTGATCGCGGGCGGGCAGGAAGTCCCGGTCGGCGGCGACATCGTCACCGGGCTTGACGGGGTTGAGGTGACCGGCTCCAACCTGTCGACCGAAATCCTGAGACACAAACCCGGAGACAAGGTGAGGCTGGACGTCCTCCGCGGCAACCAGAAGATTAGCGTGGACCTGGTGCTGGGATCCAGATAGAAGGTCGAAGGAGGGGTTTTGTTGTCTCCCTTGCAGATGGTATTACGGATTCCCGGTTTCCTCCTCGCCATCAGCGTTCACGAGTACGCCCACGCCCGGATGGCTTTTCGCTTGGGGGACGATACCGCTGAGCGAGCGGGTAGGATGACCCTGGAGCCGTGGGCACATTTTGACCTGGTCGGCGCCGTCATGCTCATCGTTTTCGGCTTTGGCTGGGCGCGTCCCGTCCCTGTCGAGCCCTACCGCATGAGAAACCCCCGCAAGGATATGGCGAAAGTGGCTCTGGCCGGCCCACTGGCCAACTTCATAATGTTCATAGTCCTGCAGGTCCTGGTGGTTCTGCTTGCCACCAAAGTGCGCTTTTTTGGCTCAAGGTGGTTCTATGTGCCTAATATGATCCAGGAAGCCGCCTTCATTAACGCAGGGCTGGGAGTGTTCAACTTGATCCCCATCCCGCCCCTGGACGGGTCGCGCATCCTGGCATTCTTCCTGCCGCCGTCTATGGCCGGGATGTGGAATAACCTGGAGCGTTACGGGTTTGTCATCCTTGTTGTGCTGCTTTCCACTGGAGTCATCTCCGCAATTATGTCGCCTATGCTGAACGTGCTCATACGGTTTGCGCAGGGATTGGCGGGAGCCCTCTCTCTGCTCTTGTTTCCCGTGAGGCTCGGATGAAGCTCCTGGCCATGATGAACGTGCTTCAGCTGTCGCCCCTGTTCAGGCGGTTCCGCCAGAGGGTTGAGGCGCGGGAAATCCCCCTTGAGGAGTCGGTGAAGACCCTGTCCTACGCGTCGGAGTTGGTGGTCCAAAAACTCAGGTGGCTCCTTCCCAACACCAGGCCAGAGCGGGAGCAAGCCGAGGAAGCGGAGGAGATCATGGGCGGGGCCGAAGACCTTGTCAGCGCCACAGCCACTGCAGTGATGGAGCGGTGGGAGGTCGACGCCGCCGCGCGGGCGGTCGGGGAAGAGATGAAGGGCGTCGCCCGCACGTTTAGCCGCGGATACTCGCCTTCCTACGAAGGCGGCCGCCGCCTCCTGGTTGTGAACATCGACCCGACCGCCGTCCGCGACGCCCTGATTACGACACAAAAGCGGACAAGCCCAACTGACAGAGTCCTGCTTGTGCCAAGACTCAGCTTTGTCACCCACCTGAGGGACTTCTGGCGGGAGGTCAGGCGGCTGACCGCCAGTGGCGCTATCCTGCGGTTTTCCCGTTTCCTCGGCAAGACCAGGCAGGAAACGATCCTGAACTTTTTGGCCTTCCTCGAACTCATAAAGAGGAGAAGGCTCTATGCTCGCCAAAAGGAGCTCTTTGGCGACATCGAGTTCTCGACTACCCAAGACACCGTGAACCGGGAGGATAATAGCGAACCATGAACCTTCCCGCCCTCTTGGAGGCAATTCTGTTCTCATCGGATGAGCCCGTACCCCTTCAGAAGCTGGTCGATGCCCTGGAGCTGGGAGAGCTCGACGTTCTGGCCGCTGTCACCACACTTGAGCGGGAGTACGCTGACCACGGGGTCATGCTGCAGCGGGTATCCGGCGGCTTTGTGTTCGTGACCAGGCCTGAGTACGCAGAGCAGATCGAGAAGACCCTGTCGAGGAGAGTGCCGCTCTCGCTGTCTAGAGGCACCATGGAGACACTGGCTGTCGTGGCCTACAGGCAGCCCGTCACCAGGCAGGACATCGAGACCGCCAGGGGCGTGAACCCCGAGGCCAGCCTGGAGACCCTCTTGGAGAAAGGCCTCATCCGCGAAGTGGGGCGAAAGAAGACCCTGGGCAGGCCCAAACTTTATGGCACCACAGATGAATTCCTCAGGAAAGCCGGTCTCAACTCAATCGAGGATTTACCCCCGCTCGACGGCGGATCGGAAAAGGACGCCGAGAGGAAACTTCTCCCGGACCCCTAGTACCGCCCCTGACTAGGCAACCGTACCTGGAAGCATACTGGGAGCGACCCTACGGTTTCGGCGCAAGGAGCTTCCAAGGTGGGCGTCTTCGTGGTCATCCTGCTAGCGCTGCTGGTCGCTATCTTCTTGCTTGCGTTCAATGTGCTGCTCCCGGTGCGGTTCCGGTTCCACGGCGAGTTCGCGCCCGGCCGGGCCCACTACCGGGCGAGCATCCGTCTGCCCTTGATCCCCTGGTACGTGGCTCTTCCCGACTTCGGCGGCCGGCGGCGGCCTGACCCGAAAGCGACGACCGCGCCAAGATCTCCGCCTGAACGGGAAGGTCCGCAGGAAAGCATCTGGTCGCGCATCGATACCCTGCGAAGGGCTTTCGAGATGCTCATGGATTACTACCCAAAGATCGCGGAGTCGCTGTCGTATCTGGCACGCGCAATTGTGGTCGAGGAGCTCCGCTTCCACGGCAGGGTCGGCACCGGCGATGCGTGCGATACCGCGTTGTTGACGGGCGCCTTGGGAGCGGCGGCCGGGATCGCCATCACGACCGCGCAGCGAAAGGGTATCCGTTTTCGACAGCGCCCCGCTTTCCGCATCACCCCTGTATACGACCGGACGACGGCCTCCGCCGAGGTCCAGCTTGCCGCTTCGATCGCTCCCTGGAGGACGATACTGGTCGCATACCGTCTCTACCGGCAGTTCCGCAAAGTTAAAGCGGTTGGCGCGAAGCGTCGTGTCAAAGTCCCCGATTTGGAATACTAAAGCGTGAGGACGAGCAAGATTGGAGGTCTGCATTCATGGGCTATCATCCGATCGAGAGCCTGATGAGGACGACTATGGACAGCCTGAAGGACATGGTCGACGTTAATACCGTGGTCGGCGAACCGGTGGAGACCAAGGAAGGGACTGTGATAATCCCTGTCTCCAGGGTGTCATTTGGGTTCGTGACCGGCGGTGGCGACGAAGCTGTTGCGGGCGAAGGCGGGCAGAGCGAACCCGTGCAGGAAGGTGAAGAGCAGTCGCAGTCGCAGTTGCCCTCTGGGTCGATGCCGTTTACCGGCGGCACGGGCGCAGGGGTTTCGGTCAGGCCAGTCGGGTTTTTGGTGGTCGGAGAGCGAAAAGTCAGGTTCCTGCCGGTGGACAGCAGGGCGCTCTTGGACCGGTTGCTTGAGGAAGCGCCCGAGATAGTGGATAGGTTCGCCGAGGTATTCGAACACCGCCGCGAGGAGCGGGAAAACCACGGGCGCGAGAAGCGCGAAGACGACGGGGAGTAGCCATGCGCCCGCTGTGGAACGGGACTCTCACATTTGGCCTGGTAGCCATACCTGTCAGGCTCTACGCCGCCACCGAGCGCAAGTCGGTGTCGTTCCACCTTATCCATGAGGAGTGCCACACGCCCGTAAAGTACATGAAGTGGTGTCCTCACTGCGAGAAGGAGCTGCCCCCCGCGGAGATAGTGAAGGCGTACGAGTACCAAAAAGGCGAGCACGTGGTGGTGAGCGAGGAGGAGATGGAGGCTATCCCGGGCCCCGACGCCCACGCCATCGAGATTCTGGATTTCGTGAAGCTCTCCGACGTCGATCCCGTGTACTACGAGAAGAGTTTCTATCTTGAGCCGCGAGAAGGCGCCGAGAAGGCGTATTCGCTGCTCTTGGGGTCCATGAAGGAAGAAGGCAAAGTGGCCCTGGCCAGGGTGGCCATACGCGCCAAGGAGACGCTGGCCGTCGTGCGGGCCTACGGTGACAAGTACATCATGCTGGAGACCATGTTTTGGGCAGACGAGGTCCGCTCCGGAGAAGAGCTTCGGGTAAGCGCCAAAACCGAACTCGGAGCCCGCGAGCAGGCCATGGCTCGTACTCTAATCGAGGCTCTCTCGACAGGCTTCGACCCGTCCAAGTACCACAACCGCCAAAGAGAGGCGGTGGCTGACCTGATCCAACGAAAGGTCCAGGGCAGGCAGATTGTGAAACAGCCCGAGGCCGCGTTCCAGGTCATTGACCTCATGGTGGCCCTTCGGAAGAGCGTCGAGAAGGCCAAGTCCGAGAAGAAGCCTCCCAGGCGCCGGAAGACCGCCGGCGAGAACCAGGTTGAAGCAGGACCGTCCCCGCCTCCGGGCGGGTGAGGCTATCCTGGGTATCCCCAGGATGAGCCCTATGCTGGCCAGCGCTGCGCCCAGCCCCTTCGACGGCGACGATTGGCTGTTCGAGCTGAAGTGGGATGGGTACCGGTGTCTGGCCTATATCAGTCCCCAGGGTCTCTACCTGGACTCGCGTAACGGCAAGCCGCTTCTGCCCAAGTTCCCGGTCCTGTCTTCGATGGCGCCCGCCCTCCGGAGCAGGGAAGTCCTGCTCGATGGCGAGATCGTGGCCATGAAAGGCGGCAAGGTCGACTTTTCCTACCTCCGGACATGCCCCGATTCCGTGCTGTTCGTGGCGTTCGACGTCCTCTGGCTGGACGGCGGGTCCTTGCTGGAGTTGCCCCTGCACGGTCGCAAGGATGCGCTGTCGGACTGCATGTCCTGGGGCGGGTCCGCCATCCTATCCCAGACGGTCGAGGCGGAAGGCAGGGCGCTGTTTTCCTGGGCAAAAGAGCAGGACATGGAAGGCGTAATGGCTAAGCGGAGGGACAGCCTTTACTTCCCCGGCCAGCGGACGACCGACTGGCTCAAGCTCAAGAACCTGCACGAGGGGACTTTTTGGGTGGTCGGCTACCTGCCGTCGCCGGGCCGGCTGTTGGGGTCGCTGGTGGCGGCCGAGAAGGTGAGCGATGGCTTTAGAGTCGTGGGGCGCGTATCGTCGGGGCTCAACCGCGACTACGAGAAACTGCTGCTGGAGAGCCTTCGCCCGCTGGATTCCGCGGGACCGCCTGCCGGCGTCGCCGCCTTGCCCTCCAAGGCGGAGGTGCGGCAGATTCGCTGGGTGGAACCGTTTTACGGGGTGGAAGTGGACTTCACCGAAATGACTCCCGACGGGCGCTTGCGCCACCCCGTCCTAAGAGAGGTCGTGACGACGCATGCCGGGTAAAGGCGCGGTTGTGGTGCGGGTGGGGGGGAGGGACGTCCAGCTCACCCACCTGGACAAGGTCTATTGGCCGGCTGACTCTTTCACCAAGGGCGACCTCATCGACTACTACGCGGCGATGGCCCCGGTCCTGCTCCCTCACCTCAAGGACAGGCCGCTTTCCCTTGTGCGCTTCCCCGGCGGGACCGGGGAAAAAGGTTTCTACCAGAAGGACGCCCCGCTTGGCATGCCCGAGTGGGTGCGTCTCGCGCCCCTTTTGTCAAAGGACAGAGGCACTTACATCAACTTCATCCTCTGCGACAACGTCGAAACGCTGGTGTGGATGGCCAATTCGGGCGTGGTGGAGGTGAACCCCTGGCTATCGCGCTACGACAACCCGGATTGCCCCGACTTCGCCGTGTTCGACATCGATCCTTCCGAGGGTACCACCTGGGACGACGTGAAAGTCGTTGCGCGCGTCGTCAAGAGCCTGCTCGACCAGTGGGGGCTGCTCGGATTCCCCAAGGTCTCCGGCGCGACGGGCCTCCACATTTACGTGCCGGTGGAGCCAAAGTACTCCTACCAGGAGATATCCTCCTTCGTGAAGTACGGGGCCCGGTTCATCCGCGACGCTTATCCCGAGAAAATCACTCTGGAGCGAAAGGTCAGGGATAGGACAGGGCGCGTCTACATCGACTATCCTCAAAACGCCAGGGGGCAGACCATCTCCTCGGTCTACGGTGTCCGAGCCACACCCGGCGCGCCGGTCTCGATGCCTGTGACCTGGGACGAACTTGACAGCGTGCATCCCAAATCGTGGAATATTGAGACCGCCCCTGCCCGGATTTCCGCAGCCGGCGACCTGTTTGGGCCTGTCCTCACGACAAGGCAGAACATAGATCCCCTTCTATCGGCGGCTGTAGCTGGGAAACATAAATAGGCTACCGCCCCGAGGAGGGATCCTTCTTTGGGGAGACGACGGAAAAGACCGGTCGATCGAGAGACAGCAAGGGCACTTGACAGGCTGAAGTACGAAGTCGCCCAGGAGTTAGGATATGTCCAGGGATCAGGTGACGCGGTCTCGGAAGACCAGTTCGAGAACAACCTTGATCGGATGAAGTACGAGGTGGCTGACGAACTCGGTCTGCTCGACAAGATCCAGACCGTGGGCTGGGGTAACATGACCTCCAGGGAGTGCGGCAGGATAGGCGGACAACTTGGAGGCCGCCTAGGCGGCCAAATGGTCAAGAGGATGATCGAGTACGCCGAGGCCCACATGGCCGAGGACCCAAACTGGCGGTAGCAAACTCCCCCCGGGAGACCGGGGGGATGTCATTTCGAGGCCTCCGAAAGAGTTCCAGTGCCCACGAGGTGGGCACTGGCATCGACGTTGTCGGCTTTTTGGGGGTTTAGTGTCCTCAGAGATACCCCGCCTCGCCCAGACATACCTATTTTCTATGAACTTCGTTTGGATCCTCATGGTAGCCGCAGGCTGCCTCACCGCGCTTCTGACTGGGCGAGTGGAGGCGATGATGGCGGCGGTTCTGGAAGGGGCCCAGCAGGCGGTGGAACTCATGATCGGCCTTGCCGGGATGTTCTGCCTGTGGATGGGCATTGAGCGGCTGGCCGAGAAGTCAGGGCTAATTGACGCCCTGGCCAGGGCCCTTGCGCCCCTCTTCGGAGCGCTGTTTCCCCACCTTAGGGGCAAGGCGAAGCCGCTTGGTACTGTCACAGCGTCGGTTCTGTCCAATGCCCTGGGCCTCAGCTCGTCGACTCCCCTGGGTTTGAAAGCCATGTCGGAGATGAAGGATGCGCTGGGGGAGGGCGACAGGGGCGTAGACTCCATGTCTGCCCTGGTGATCATCAACGCCGCGGGGTTCTGCCTTTTCCCGTCTACAATTATCGCTCTTCGGGCAGCGTTAGGATCTAGGGCGCCTGCCCTCACAGCCGGCCCGACCGCCGTGGCCGGGCTCGCAGCGACAGCCGGAGGACTCCTCGCATATCGGCTGATAGGCCGCCTGAGTAACCTGGGACGTCCGGCCAGCCCGCTGGACCCGACCCGCCCCTCGCGCCAGCGCCGCCCTTTTGGGGGGAGGTGACGCGGGGTGCACCTCTTGGCCGCAGTAGGGACTTACGTGTTCCCCGCGCTGCTCCTGGGCGTGCCGGTCTACGCGTACCTGAAAGGGATCCCAGTCTACGAGACTTTCGTTGGGGGAGCGGAAGAGGGCCTCAAGGTAGTCGTTTCCGCGCTCCCTTACATGGTGGCCATCTTCGTCGGCATTTCCTGCTTCCGAGGCGGAGGGGCGCTGGACTATCTGTCCCGGGGGCTGGCCTTCATCCTAAGGCCTCTGGGAGTGCCGGCAGACATAATCCCGCTTATCGCGGTCCGCCCCATAAGCGGTAGCGGGGCATTGGCGGTCACGGGAGACTTACTGCGCACCTACGGGCCGGACTCGCCTATGGGGTTGCTGGCCTCCATCCTTCAAGGAGCTACCGACACGACGTTCTACGTGGTCACGCTGTATTTCGGGTCGATTGGGGTGAGAAGAACCCGCCGCGCCCTCATGTCGTGTCTGATAGGGGACGCGTGCGGGTTTCTTGTCGGGTTCCTCATGTGGAAGATGCTGCTGGGCTAGCGGCTAGACTACGGCCATCCGGCTTTCGCACACGCTGAACCCGTTTAGTTCAAGGATATCCACGAGATTCTTGAAGTGCTCGGTGCGCACGCTTATCTCCACGAACTTCAGGTTCATGATCTCTGGATCAAATGAGACGATGCCAAGGATGTCGGCGTCCTGGTTCGAGATCAGGTTGGTCAGTTTGGCCAAGGTGCCCTTGAAGTCGTTGACCAAGACGGCGATCTTGTGGGCGCGCTTGTTCAGCCCCATGCCCTTGATGAAGGCGCTGAGCATGGCGTTCCTGGTTACGATGCCGATGAACCGCCCGTCTGAGATGACGGGCAGGAAATCGTACCGGGAGTCCAGGAAGCGGTACAGGACCTCATCAAGGAGGTCCTTGCTGCTGGCAATTTGCACTTCAGTGATGAGGTGGTCATTGACCACGTTGGTTTGAAGAAATGCGTCCCTATTAGAGCTCCTGCTCCTGAAGTAGTCCTCGAAGATCCTCCGGCGGGTGATGACGCCCAGAAACTTGGAGCCCTCCACAACCGGAATGGTGGTGAAACCGTGACCCTCCAGATCGGCGAGGGCCTTTTCCAGTGTGTCAGTGGGCTCTGAGCAGCGCACGTCGATCCTCGGGGTCATGAGCGCCTGGATTATCATTGTCGCAGTCCTCCCCCGATCCATTCTCTTCTGAACGATTCGACCATTCTCGCGCCAGATCCTGCGACGTTGTGCGGGAACTTGGCACGCTGTATCATCTAGATGAATCCCCATAAGGAGGCAACGCTTGTGAAAGTCGAGGAAAGACTGAAGGAACTAGGGATCGAGCTCCCCGCCGTGGCGAAACCCGTCGCAGCATACGTTCCCGCCGTCAAGGCTGAGAAGTGGGTGTACATATCGGGCCAACTGCCCTTTAGGCAGGGGAAACTGGAGAAGACAGGCAAGGCCGGCAAGGACGCGACCCTCGAGGAAGCGTACGCTGAGGCTAAGCAGTGTGCGGTCAACTGCATCGCCGCTCTCTTGAGCGTCGCAGGCGACCTGGACAACGTGGAGCGGATCGTCAAGGTTACCGGGTTTGTCGCTTCTGCAGCCGGGTTCAACGACCAGCCCAAGGTGGTCAACGGGGCTTCAGAGCTCTTGGGTCAGGTGTTCGGTGATGCCGGGAAGCACGCCAGGGCAGCGGTCGGCGTGGCCGAGTTGCCCCTTAACGCCGTGGTCGAAGTGGAACTGGTGGCCCTGCTCAAATGAAAGAGCAGCCGCGGCCAAAAGGGCCGCGGGCGACCGATAGCAGGGGCAAGCGCGGTGGGAGTGGGGTGGCCCCAGTAAAGGCGCCGCCCCCATCTGCCGAGCCTCTGCGCGTTTCCCGATTCCTCGCCGGCGCTGGCGTCGCCTCCCGGCGGCACGCCGACGATCTAATCGAGCGGGGGAGGGTGCAGGTCAACGGGCACGTCGCTGCGCTTGGAGAGAAGGTCACTCCCGGGACTGACCGGGTCGCGGTGGACGGGCGCGAAGTGCAGGTCAAAGAGGAACTGGTCTACATCATGCTCAACAAGCCTCCGGGTTACCTTTCTACCTGTTCAGACCCGTTCGATCGAAAGACGGTTCTCTTGCTCCTCACGGGCGTTTCGGCGCGGGTTTTTCCGGTGGGGCGGCTGGATCTGGATTCTGACGGCCTGTTGCTCCTCACCAATGACGGCGACCTCGCGTACCTCCTCACTCACCCCAAGCACCACGTCGTAAAGGAGTATCTGGTCGAGGTGTTGGGCGAGAAAATCGTCAAGAAGATAAAGGATATGCTTTCAGGTATAATCGTGGATGGCAAGAAGATCGAAGTTGACTACGCCAAGCTCCTGGAGCCCAGGCGGCCACGTTGGCTAGATGAGCGGGGGCAGGGCAAGAGCCGCCCGGTGGTTCCTGACGCCGGAGCGGTCCAAGGGCCACCCAGGATCCTCATAGGGGTCCACGAAGGCGAGAAGCACCTTGTCAGGAACGTATGTCGGACCGTTGGGCTGCGGGTCAGGCGCCTCACCCGCACCAGGATGGGGCCGCTCCAGCTGGGAGACCTGCCGCAAGGAAAGTGGCGTTACCTAAAAGACGAAGAGGTCACGGCGCTGTACGATGACGCGTGCAGAGTTCGGGAAGGGGAGTACGATGCAGAACGGTAAGGTGCTCTTTCGGACATCGCAGGACGTAAAGAACTACAGGCCGGACTCGGACAGGCTGTTCTCGGCAAGCCACGAGGAGATCAGGTCCGGAGCGACCGCCGACGTTTATTTCGTCAATACCCAGGAGATCCTGGAGCGCGAAGGCAAGGATGGCACCGTGGTCACCGCGGAGCTCTTCACCAGCCGGTCCGGGGTGGTGGCCGGGACTCTTGAGTGCCTCCAGCTCCTGAAGGGCCTTCCGGTCCAGGTTTGGGCAGTAAACGAGGGGGAGACGTTCTCCGAGAAAGACACGTTGATCCGCATAATCGGACCTTACTCGGCGTTTGGGGCGTACGAGACCGCTCTCCTGGGCATTCTGGCCAGTTCCTCGGCCTGGGCCACCGCCGCCCGGGAGTGCAGGGACGCGGCGCCCGGCGTCCCGTTTATCTGTTTCGGCGCCCGCCACATCCACCCCGCGGTCGCTCCCGTCCTGGAGCGCGCCGCCATAGTTGGCGGAGCCACCGGCGCGGCATGCATTCTTGGGGCGAAGCTGGCCGGTAAAGAGCCCGTTGGCACCATCCCGCACGCTCTGGTGCTAATCCTGGGCGACACGGTCAAGACCGCATTAGCATACAACACGTACATGCCAAAGGATTCGCCCAGGACTATCCTGGTCGATACTTTCCACGACGAAGCCGAGGAGACTTTGCGCGTCGCACACGCGCTTGGCAAGGATTTGGGCGGCGTCAGGCTCGACACCCCGTCGGAAAGGGGCGGAGTGACCGAGGGGCTGGTCAGGGAAGTCCGTGCCAGACTGGATCAAGCGGGATTCGAGCACGTCAAGATCTTCGTTTCAGGCGGGATCACGCCTGAAAGGATGGCCAGGCTGGCCCACGCGGGAGTTGACGCCTTCGGCGTAGGCAGCTACATTTCGGCCGCCCGTCCAATCGACATGACCATGGACATCAAGGAGATCCGGGGCGAGCCCATCGCCAAGCGCGGCCGCATCCCAGGGCAAATCGCGAACCCGAGACTCAAGAAGGTGCAGTAGCCGGCTTCACGCATTGCCCGGCGGCCAGGTGATGATACCGATGATGCCGTATATGAGTCCGACGATGGCCACATAGCGGATGAACGAGGAGGCCACCGAAGCGAAGGCTCTATTGAGATGGGCGTTTGCGAGGACCACCGCCTCGGGCACGCCGGCGGGGGAGGCCTCCATGGCCGCGGAGATTGTGGCGGCTAGCAGGAAAACCAGAAATGACGCGAAAGTAAGTAACCATCCCAAGTCTTTGTCCTTTTCGTATCGCATCCGGCGTCCTCCTAGCGTTCTTATGGTGCTCTGAGTCCAGCTGAATATTCCCAGCGTTCAGGTGTCCGCAAGGGAGAATAGGGAAGTCCGGTGAAGCGCTTTACGCGCGATTCCGGCGCGGTGCCGCCACTGTAACCGGGGAGCTACCCCAAGAGCCACTGAAGGCGAAAGCCTTTGGGAAGGCGGGGGGCTACGATCCGGAAGCCAGGAGACCTGCCTGAACGTTCCCGTACCTTACCTTCGAGCGAAAGGGGGGAGCGTTTTCATGTACGACACCCGACCCCCGGCCCTCGGCCGGGGTTTTTTGTGACGCGGGCTATTGGTCGAAGCGGCTCTTGCGGCTGACAAACAGAATTTGGGGAGGTTTTATCCGTGAACCGGAACGCTGCCCGCATCCTACGATTGGTTTTGATGGGAATCGCGTTGGCGGTCCTTGTTGTCGCGCTGTCCGGTTGTGGTCTGAAAAAGACGTTTACCGATGGGACCGGCAGGACGGTGTCGCTGAAGGGCGCGCCCAAGAGGATAGTCTCGCTGAACCCGGCTCAGACCGAGACGCTTTTCGCGCTGGGACTAGGCGATCGGGTGGTGGGAGTTGACACCTACAGCTACCGCCCGGCCGAGGCAGCCAAGAAGGAGAAGGTGGGGGACGCCTTCAACCTCAACTTGGAAAAACTGGTGTCCCTCAAACCCGACCTGGTGATACTGGCGGGCAGCAAGGATATGCCGCCCAGCCAGCTCAAGGATATGGACCGACTGGGCATCCCCGCCTATGTCTCGGGGCCTTCCACGGTCAAGGAAGTGCTTGCGGACATTGAATCTTTGTCCAAGGTGCTTGGCGCTGAGAAGCAGGGTAAGGAACTTGTCGCCAAGATGCAAAAAGACTTGGACGCTGTGACGCTCACTCTGCCCAAAGACGCGGGCGAACGCCCCAAGGTTTTCATTGTGGTGGACCAAAACCTTTGGACGGTTGGGCCCGGGTCGTTTCTCAACGACGTCATCGCCGTAGCGGGCGGAGAAAACGTGATGCACGACGCAAAGCAGCAGTACCTGCAGGTTAGCATGGAGGACCTGGTGGCCAAGGACCCTGACGCAATCGTGGTCGCCATCCCCGAGGACCAGGCCGAAGGGCTTGCCGCTAGGCCTGCGTGGGCCGACCTTAGGGCTGTCAAAGCAGGCAAGGTGTACTTCGTCGATCCTGACCTGGTATCCAGGCCGGGCCCGGCTGTCGTGGATGGGATTAAGGAAGTCGCGGCTTGCCTGTCAGGCGGCAAGTAGACAGACGTAGGAAGCGCGGAACTCTAAAGGAGGGAGCAGGTTGGCTTTGCGAACTCAAGGAAGCGCCAAGAGGTACCTGGTTGCCGGCCTGCTCTTACTCCTCTTCGGGTTGGGACTGGGGTTGGCGCTGGGCGCCGTACCCGTGCCGCTGCGCGAGATCCCCGGCATCATCTGGAGGGGGCCCGCAGCGGAGGGTGACTACCCGGTCATCATCTGGACACTCCGGTTCCCCAGGGTGATCCTGGCCTTCGTCGAAGGGGCGTCCCTCGGCGTAGCGGGCGCTGTCATGCAGGGGCTCTTCCGCAACCCGATGGCTGACCCGTACGTCCTGGGCATCTCGTCGGGCGCATCTCTGGGCGCCGTGCTTGGCATGGTGTCGGGGATAGGGAGGGCGCTGGGCTACTGGTCCATGCCGGTGCTGGCTTTCGCGGGCGGCCTCCTCACCATTGGCGCCGTATACGCCCTATCAACCCATAAGGGACGGACTGACACCTGGACTCTCCTGCTCTCGGGCATCGCCGTGTCGAGCCTGGTATCGTCGGCCATAGCCTTCATTATGGTCATGTTCAGGGAGCGTGTGGATGAGATCGTGTTCTGGACTATGGGCGGGCTCTCCAGGGCGTCCTGGGCGACGGTGCTGGTAGCGCTGCCCTACACTGTCCCGGGGACCATCCTCCTGTGTTCCTACGCAAGGTCGCTGAATGCCCTGTCGTTTGGCGAGGAGCCCGCGTTTCACCTGGGAGTGCCGGTCGAGAAAGTGAAGAAAGTCCTCTTGTGGGTGAGTTCTTTGGTTGTCGCCGGGGGGGTCGCATTCACCGGGCCTATAGGCTTCGTCGGGCTGATCGTGCCCCATGCGGTACGCCTGGTTGCCGGGCCCGACCACAGGTGGCTGTTGCCCCTTTCCGGGCTTATGGGCGGGAACGCCCTGCTCCTTGCCGACCTTCTGGCCCGCACAATCGCCGCGCCCAGGGAGATCCCTGTCGGCGTCATCACGGCCCTGTCAGGCGCCCCATTCTTCCTCTACCTGTTGTTTCGGACAAGGAGGTCGAGGGGATGAAGGGCCTCTCAGTTTCAGGAGTCACTTTCAGGTACGACGGGACGCGGGATGGCGCGGCCGTCTTGAGGGGAGTCGATCTTGCCGCTCCCGGGGGGACCGTCACGTCGGTTGTAGGCCCCAATGGATCGGGCAAGAGCACCCTGCTTAAAGTGATATCCGGCTACCTCCGGCCCCACGCCGGGTCCGTTATGTTGAATGGACAGGTCCCCCACGCACTCGTGCCGGCAGCGCGCAGCGCCCTGGTGACTTACTGCGGCGACGAGCCCGAACCGGCTTTTGATTTCACGGTGCGCGAGACCGTGCTCTTGGGCCAGGTAGCGCGAGGACCGGGCCGGGAGGACCAAGACGCCGCGGATCGGGCGATGGAGCAAGTAGGAGTGTACGAGTTGAGGGACCGGGCGATCACCTCGCTGTCATCGGGCGAGCGCCAGAGGGTTTACATCGCGCGGGCGGTTTGCCAGGACCCCGAAGTTTTTCTCTTGGACGAACCCACCGCCCACCTCGATATGGCCTACGAACTGCAGGTCATGGAGATGGTGGTGGGATTGGCGCGCGACCGGGGCAAGACGGTCCTGACCGTGGTCCACGACCTGAACCTGGCCTTGCGTTTTGCGTCCAGGCTGTTCTTTCTGAAGGACGGCTCGGTAGTCTACTCTCTTACGCCCGACGATGTGAAAGCGGAGGTAGTTAGGGAGGTCTACGGCGTGGAATCCTGGGTGACCAGGCACCCGGCGCTGGACTGTCCCATCGTCATCCCTGCCGCACGTGTCGAAACGACACCCTAGACCCTGGGCGCAGCTGTCCGGCCAGCGGCAAATCCTCTCCCAAGACCACTCCGATCCTCTTGTACCCTCCGGTGGTTTGCCCGTCGGAGAGCAGTAGCAGCGGTTTTCCGTCGCCGGGGACCTGTATGGTGCCGGGTACGACCGGCGAGGAGAGGATGTCGCCCTTTCCCACCGGGACCTGAGGGCCCGCCAGCCGGAGGCCCATCCTGTCCGACTCCGGATTCACCGAGTATTCGTGATCGCACAGGGCCTGCAGCAGCGAAGGCTCGGCCTCGGGCCCCTCTACCACCCGCAGTGTGAGCGACGGAGCGTCAAGTTCCCCAGTTATGCTGGCGGGAAGGGGACCTAGGTTCCGCAATTCGGTTGAGGCGTCGAGGACGCGTCCGGCATCCGGGGCGGGGCCCACTGGAAGCGCGTCGCCCGGCTTCAACGACCGGCCCAGATAACCGCCGAATCCGCCTCGGACGTAGGTCGACCGCGAGCCCATGACCTGCGGGACGTCGAACCCCCCCGCCACCGCGAGGTACGCCCTGCAGCCCGCCCGGAAAGAACCGATCTCCAGCGTCGACCCGGCCGGGATGAGGATGGGGGAGTCCATGGGGACTTCCCTGCCGTCCAGGTGGAGGGGCGCGCTCGCTCCGGTGAACGCGACCACACAGTCGATCTTTGAACGGAACTTGGCCCCTAGCAGGGTCATCTCCAACGCCGCCTCAGAGCGGGCGTTGCCGACCAGCAGGTTTGCCAAACGGTACGAGCGGAGGTCCGCCGCGCCTGAGACCGGGACTCCGAGTTTCCGGTAACCAAACCGCCCTTCATCCACCACCATGGTGAAGAACCCCGGGTGCTCAACCTCCAGAGCGCGCACCGCAGGTCGCCCGCACCCAGGGGCGCTCTCGCGACCCTGCTTGGGGGGAGCGTCGCTTTGCCGGTCCACGGGGACGAACCTGACGGTGTCGCCCGGGTGGAGCAGTGAAGGGTCGTCGCGCCACGGCGAGAAGAGCGTGAGGCCGGTGCGGCCCAGAAGCCTCCAACCTCCGGGCGTCTCCCACGGATACACCCCGGTCTGGCTACCGCCGATACCCACTGAACCGGGAGGGACCTTGGCGCGGGGCTGGGGCAGGCGGGGAAGAGCGATGCTCTCGTCCAGAGAGCCCATGTAGGGGAACCCCGGCGTGAACCCGATCATGAAGACGCGGTAGGACCTCGACGCATGTCTTTGGACGAGTTCCGAAGGGGAGATGCCCAGATGCTGCGCGGACCACTCCAGGTCCGGACCCTCGTCGCCGCCGTAGACTGTGGGTATCTCGACCTCCCTTGAGATGGCTCCCACACTTGAGTCCGGAGCGTCTTCCCAGATCCGGTCCATGACACTGCCGACGAACTCCTGGACGTAGGACGCCCTCACCTTGGCGGGGTCGAAATGGACGCAAAGCGATGAGTACGCGGGTTGGGCCTCGCCCACTCCAGGGATGGCCGCGTGTTCCACCGCGCGGGAGATGCGCAAGACCTGCTTAACCTCGGCCGAGACTTCTGTCGAGAGCGTGACCAGGAGCGCCCGTTCGGCCAGCATGTGGAAAGAGGGCTTAATCTGGCTCACAGTCCCAGCACCCGGTGCAAAGACGTTATCTCAATCCCGGAAGCCTTCAGCGCGCCGTTCACTGCCCGCGCGATCTCCGCGGCCCCGGGGGTATCGCTGTGTATGCAGATGGTGTCCACCTTGAGCGCCAGACGGCTTCCGTCGATGGCCGTGAGATAGCCGTCTCGCACCATGCCGACCGCCCTTGCGGCGATACTCTCAAGATCCGTCACAACGGCTCCCGCGATGCCCCTGGGGACCAGGTTGCCGTCGCTCCGGTAGGCCCTGTCGCAAAAGCCCTCGGCCGCCACGGGAAGCCCCGTTTTCTCGCCTGCCCACAGGAGCCTCGACCCGGCCAGGCCCACCAGCACAAGGTGCTCTCCCTTGCGCGTGCAGCGGGCGACCCCGCGGGCTATCGCCAGGGCCATCCCATCATCCACGGAAGCCATGTTGTATAGGGAGCCGTGGGCCTTGACGTGGGTGAGTCCCGCGCCCCTGGATTCCGCGAAGACCCGCAGCGCCCCAACTTGGTACATGACGAAGGCTTCTATCTCAGACGGCGACATCTTCATCTCGCGTCTGCCGAAGCCTTGAAGGTCAGGAAACCCCGGGTGAGCCCCTGTCGCCACGCCGTTTTCCACGCAGGCCGCGACAACTCCGTCCATACCCGGGGGATCTCCCGCGTGCATCCCGCACGCTATGTTAGCCGATGAAACGTATGTAAGCAGGGATCGGTCGTTACCCAGATGCCATCTGCCGTAGCTTTCGCCTGTATCCGTATTGACGTCTATCTTGTTCACGCGATCGCCTCCCACGTGACTATTCTTCGTATTCCCGCGCCCAACCTCTGGGAAACCTCAGTAGAGAGGCGGTTGCCGCGTGAAAGGGTCCAGGATGGACAGGAATGAGCGTGACCCGGGGTCCGGCCAGGATGCCAGGCTCCAGCGTCGCTTTGTCTGCTTACTCCTGGTATTCGTGGCGTTCGTGGTCACGCTGCAAGTGCTCCTGCGATTTGATACTGTGAGGCGGTACCTCAACCAGGCAATAAGGTTGGAGGGCGTCCCCCTGGCCCGGCAGGTCGACGGACTCGATCAACCGGCGTACCCCTGGCTGGACTTGACCCCTCCCGGTGTTGACACCGGTACCATCTACCTGCGGCTCACGCGAAGGCCCAAAGGCGAGGTCTGGGTGCTGGTCAACAGCAGGGCCGTGAAGCTGCTCGGCAAGGAAGGCGGGACGGTCACCGTCCAGGACGACGACTTCGTCGAAGTGCTGTCCAACAGCGGCGAGGTGCGCGTCCTGGTATCAGGCGCTTCCTCAAACGTGGAGTTTCCAGGCGTCGGGATATGGGTCCGTGGGAAGGGCAACGTCTTCCTGGCCCGCGTCCGCCTCCGCTGACGGGAGGAGATCCCCTGCGCGAAGGAGAAACAACCGTCTTGAACGCTGGGCGATCGAGTGGTGGCGCAGACATGGGATGCAATGACAAGCGCAACTTGCGCGTGGCAATAGATGGTCCCGCGGGAGCCGGCAAGAGCACCGTGGCGCGGTGGGTGGCCGAGAGGCTGGGTTACATCTACCTGGATACAGGGGCAATGTACAGGGCTTTGGCCATTACGGCCTTATCGCGCGGGATCCCCCTCGACGATGGCGGCGCCCTCGGGCGGATGGCCCGCTCGCTCCGCATCCGCGTAGCCGAGGACGGAGGAGTCTTTCGCGTGTGGGTCGACGATCTGGAGCTAACAGGCGCCTTGAGGGACCCCGAGACCGACAAAGCGGTGAAGTATTTGGCCATGCACCGGTCGGTACGCGAGGTGCTGGTGTCTATTCAGCGTGAACTGGCTGCGACCGGTGGCGTTGTCATGGAGGGCCGCGACATCACCAGCGTAGTGATGCCCGACGCCGAGGTGAAGGTGTTTCTGACCGCCAACGTGCGGGAAAGGGCGAGGCGAAGGTGGAGCGAGCTCCAAAGCAAGGGCGTTGCGGTCCCTTGGGAGGAAGTCCTTCTTGAGCTCACGAAAAGAGACGACAAGGACCTTGAGAGGGACTGGGGCGCTCTCGTGAGAGTTGAGGACGCGGTCCTATTAGACACGTCGGGCAAGACCCTCAAGGAGGCCTGCGAGCAAATAGCGGAGCTATGTGAGGCGAGGATGACTTGTGGTACTGGTTTGTAAGAGGATTCCTGGGGCTCATAGCCCGGATCCTGTTCAACATAAAGGTCGAAAGGACATTCAACATCCCCGATAGCGGCGCTGTAGTTTTGTGCGCCAACCACGTCTCCTGGTGGGATCCAGTCCTTGTGGCCAACGCGACCCGGCGTCCCATACACTTCATGGCCAAGGTCGAATTGTTCAAGAACCCCCTGCTTGCCGCCCTCATGAGGCGCATCCACACTTTTCCCGTAGAGAGAGGCAAAGCGGACCTCTCCGCCATTCGCGATTCCATATCCGTGCTCAAAAACCAGCAGGCGCTCGGCATATTCCCTGAGGGGACCAGGCAACGCGGCCTGGATGTGCTGGGTGAGATGCACCCAGGCGCGGCGATGGTGGCACTCAAGACCGGGAGCCCGGTGGTCCCCATAGCGATACGCGGGCGGTACGCTTTTCGGGGGACGGTAACGGTGGTGTTCGGCGAACCGCTGATCCTGCAAGGCTCGACGGGGCGCGCCTCCAAAGACATGGAGGAAGGTGCCAGGACCATAACCGAGGCCATAAAGGTCCTCTGGGACGACCTTGGCGAGGAGGTAGCATGACAAGGATTGTGGTAATGCCCAGCAGCGGCTACTGCTTGGGCGTCAAGCGGGCCATGGATCTGGTCGACGAGGCCATTGAACAGGGTCCCTATCCCGTCTGGACCCTTGGCGACGTGGTCCATAACCCGGCTGTGATCGCGTCATTGGAACACAGAGGGGTTAAGTCGGCCGCGGCTCCCGAACAGGCCGTCGCGGGCACGCTGGTCTTGCGCAGTCACGGCACCACCATGGAGGAGGTCGCGCGGATCCCACCTGGAGTCCGCCAGATTGACACGACCTGCCCGTTCGTGAAGAGGTCCCAGAGAATGGCCCAGGAGTTTGCGGCGCAGGGCCTGGTTGTTCTGCTTGTAGGTGATGAGGAGCACCCTGAAGCCCGGGCAGTGCTCTCGTACGCGGGACCGTCCGCGTACTGCGTGAGGGGTGCCTGCCAACTCGAGGGGATTCTCTCGCGGATATCTGCCCAGGAAGTGGCCGTTATCGCGCAGACCACCGCGAGGGAGGACACGGTCGAAAAAGTCCTTCACACTCTCCAGAAAGCAGGTATTTCAGTTCGATCAGAGAATACTATTTGCACTGTTACCCATGAAAGGCAAGAAGCGGTAAAGGAACTGGCAAGAGAGTGCCAGACCATCCTGGTGGTCGGAGGTAGGACAAGCGCCAATACGGCCCAACTCCTTCGCATCGCCCAGGAAAACGGAGCAGAGGCCTATTTGGTTGAGGGAGCACAAGACGTTTCCCCATTGTGGGTAGTGGGGAAGCGCCAAGTCGGGGTGGCGGCAGGCGCGTCCACTCCCGACTGGGTCATAAAGGAGGTTGTAGGCAAAGTGGAGGAACTAGAGAAGTCCAACGCCCCTAAGGAGGCAGCGGAAACCAAACCCGAGGAGGCAGCGGCTCCGAGCCCGAGCCAGGAAGCAGAGGGCAAGAGTCAGGCGGACATCGCCAGGGACATGTACGATGAGTCCTTCAAGTCCCTGCAGGAGGGCCAGGTCGTGCTCGGCCGCGTGATATCGGTCGACGAAAACGGAGCCCTAGTCGATGTAGGCGCAAAGTCGGAGGGCACTATCCCGGCGTCAGAACTCCAGAGGAAAGGCGCTTTTCCGCAGGAATCACTTAAGGCGGGCCAGGAGGTCATGGTGTACGTCATGAGCTCCGACGCAGGCGAGGGCGGCCTACGACTATCCAGGAGGAGAGCAGAAGAGGAAGTCGCGTGGCGCAAGCTTGACGAAGTATTCAAAGAAGGCGGGGTTGTAGAGGCCCCGGTGGCCCAGGAGGTCAAAGGTGGCCTGGTGGTCGATGTCGGTCTCCGTGGGTTCGTCCCCGCTTCGCAGGTAGAGCGCGGCTACGTGAACGACCTTTCCAGATATGTTGGCAGAAACCTTCGCCTCAAGGTATTGGAACTTGACCGCTCAAAGAACCGCGTTGTCTTATCCCAGAGGGTTGTTTTGGAGAGCGAGCACGACTCTTTGTGCCAGGAAACTTGGGCCACCATCGCTGAAGGCCAGGTCCGCCGCGGGGTCGTCAAGGGCATCACCGACTTTGGGGTTTTTGTCGACCTCGGCGGAGTCGACGGCCTGCTCCACATCTCGGAACTGGCGTGGGGTCGCGTGAAGCACCCGTCGGAAGCTGTCCGCGAGGGCGAGGAGATCGACGTTAAGGTGCTGAGAGTCGACAAGGAGAAGGGCAAGATCTCATTGGGCCGCAAGCAGGTGCTTCCGGATCCATGGGAGGAAATCGAGTCCAGATATCCAATCGGGGCAGTGATCGAGGGCGAGGTCACGAGGACGGCCCCGTTCGGAGCGTTCGTGCAGATAGAGCCGGGCGTCGAAGGGCTCGTGCACATCTCGGAGGTCTCCAACCAGCACATCACCAAGCCTGAAGATGCCGTGAATTCCGGGGACAAGGTGCTGGTCAAGGTGCTCAGGGTCCGCCCTGAAGAGCGCCGCATCAGCCTGTCGATTAAGCAGGCGGACCAGACCGATGAGGCGGAAGTGGCCGCGCAGGAAGATGCTCCCGAGGGCGAGGTTCCTGAGCAGTTGCCGGAAGCTGAGGATGCGACCAAGCCGGAATAGGTAGGATCAAGAAGACCAGTACATAGGACCAAGAAGACTAGAATGTATGCGCCCCGGCTGCGGCCGGGGCGCGTGATTGTGCGCCCGGCATGGGCG
>JBBDIP010000048.1:0-16510 GCA_040880305.1 Bacillota bacterium | reverse complement strand
GGGGGTCAGTTTAGGCTGGAGGAGCGGAAACAGGCCGCGTTTCCTAGTCTCTTAGCCTGTCTTTAGGATCCTTTAGCTGGAAGAGCTCGAAAGTGGGGTCCTTGGCCAAAGCCATTTCCTCGGCAACCTCGACGAGGACTTCCTCCCGGAGCACTTTGGTGCCGGAAGGCGCTTGAATGCCTATCTTGACCAGGGCTTTGGCGCCTCGGCCTCTCACCTCGGTGACACGTATGACGATATCGTCGCCGATCTTGATGGCTTGGCCCTGCTTCCGGGTCAGAACAAGCATCGGTTAACCAGTCCTTTGCGACAAGCTGGAAACAGCGCTGAAGACGTAGTGCTTTGTGGTATACTCCGGCGACGTTACGATCACCTGCCGCCCCACCCTCTTCTTGGGGCTAATCACCAGAGGGGCCTGAAGGTTGGCCGTCATCTTGCGTATGTCCTTGGGGACCGTCACTACTGAAAGCAGCATCATGTCATCGGGGCTCGAATCCAGGGACGACAGGTCCTTAGCGCAGACCTCGGGATCGTAATCGGGGAAGACCGCCTTGGGATCCAGGGTGACAAAGCCAAGCGCCGGCTCTGACACGGCCTGCAGCCACCTCACGCACTCATCCTTAACCTTGAAGTCAACCACGACGAACTCGTGGTAATCGGGAAAACCGATAAGACCTTCGGGAAAGGTCAGGACGTTACCAGGGTCCACTTCCAGCGTCCCAAACCTCTTGGTCTCAATCTGCACAAAAATTCCTCCCCGTCGCTGTTACTTGAGATAATCCAGCAGGCTAGGCTGAATCAACTTGGCCCCCGCCCCGAGGGCGGCCTGGAAGGCAGCCTCGGCGCTCTTCAGTTTGACGATTACCTCAGTGATATCGATGTCCTCGACGTCGGAGAGCAGCCTCCTGTACTCGATGTCGAGCGACGTAAGCTTGGTTTCCAGCGTTTCTACCCTGGTGACCCGGGCGCCATTGGTGGCTCTACGGGCCAACACCTTGTCGCCAGTGGACTCCAGATTGGTCATGGCTACCCTGGCGTCCTGACCGCCGACCCCCCGCAGCCCGTCTTCAAGGTTTGAGAGGAACGTGCTGGCATCAGCCAGGAGCCCGGTCAGGTCCTCGGTAGTCATCGTGAGGTTGTCCCCGACCTTCCAAGTCGGCATTGTGCCAGTGAGGACCGTCCTGCCCTCCATTGTCCTGCCCGCCAAAGAGTCGACTTCCTCCCGGAGCTGGCGCACCTCTTCGGCGATTGCGTCCCTGGCGTGCTGAGGGGTCGTCCCGTTGATACCCCCTAACCCCAGCTCCTGCGCCCTTCCCAAAGTGGCGGTCAGTTCCGAGAGCGCTTGCTCGGTGTATTCCATCCACGATTTGGACCGGCTCAGGTTCTTCAGGTACTGGTCATTCCTGACCCTGTCGTTGCGAAGGCTCATCGACCGCTGAACGCCCACTGGGTCGTCCTGGGGTTTCTGAAACTTCATCCCCGAGGTCGCCATGTCCTGAAGCTTCTGGAGACGCTCCTCGGAAGCGCTGAGGTTGAACAGGAGGTTTCGCTCCATTGTGAGGTTTGTCATGCGCATGCTAAGCTACCTCCCCGCTCCCATTCTGTTGATGACGGTGTCGATGAGTTCGTCGGCGGTGCTGATGAGACGGCTCGCGGCGTTGAACGCGTGCTGTTCACGTACGAGGTTGGCCATCTCTTCATCGATGGAGACTCCGCTAACCGAGTCCTTGCGGTTCTGAATCTCTTTGACCAGGAGATCCTGGGTCTCAAGACCGCTCACGATCCTCTGTCCTCTCGAGCCCATCTGCCCGACTATCGCAGTCCATCTGTCCACGGGTACGCTCTCGAGGAATTCGGCGATCTCCAGGGCGTTGAGCCCGTTGCCCGGCGCGGCTACATCGCCGTCCCAGACCGCGATCCTGGAGGGGTCGGCCACGATAGCGGCTGCCACCTGCGCCGAGCCCAGGTAGTCGGTCACATCGCCGACCGTGAAGAATTCCAAGGGATCCGGAGGGGCGGCTGGGTTCAGGGGATCACCGGTGGGGATCACCCCTGCGGCGTACTGGGTGTTGACCGACGTAACGATGTCGCTCAAGAGGGCCTCCAGGTTCTGTTTGAAAGAACTCGCCAGATCGTCTCTGGCGGTAGAAAGGCCGCCCAAGCGCCCCCCTACGCCTCCCATGTCCTGAACGGCTCCGGACCTGTCTATCCACGTGTAATGGACGGGCGCACCGTGGGCGACCCCGATCTTGTAGGAGACGTCGCGGTCCACAACGGGGAACCCACCGATGCTCACCTTGACCGCCTGGGTCCCATCGTTGACACGCGACACGGTTGCGCCCGAAATCTCGCATATCTCGTCGAGGAGGAGGTCTCTGCGGTCCAGCAGGTCACCTATTGGGTCGTGCCTAGCCGACGCCCTCCCGATCTCCCCGTTTAGGGCGACCACTCTTTCTGAGAGCACGTTGACTCTCTCTACGTTGGCGTCAATGCTGGCGTCCAGATCATCCTGGAGTGACTCGATTTGCCCGTCCATATGCGCAAACATGTCTATGAGAGACCGACCCTTTTCGACGAGCGACGCTTGGGCCGGCACAGAGTCAGGGTCGATGGAGAGTTCCTGCCACCCGGCCCAGAACCCCTCAATGGCGGTCCGAAGGCCGCTGTCCGACGACTCGGCTGAGAGGACCTGAAGTTGATCCATGACGTCCTTCTGCACTGCAAAGGAAGCCCTGCTGGCGTTCTCGTTGCGCAGGACTGAGTCGGTGAAGAAGTCGCGAAGACGCCTTATCTGGATAACCTTGACGCCCATGCCCGACACCGGGGCTTCTTGCTGGATCAACGGTTCGAGGACTGCCTCTTGCCTTGAGTAACCAGGCGTGGCTGAGTTGGCTATGTTGTGGCTTGTGACATCCATAGTCTTTCTGGCTGCCAAAAGAGCGGATTTGCCGATCTCGAAGATTGAGAACATGGACATGCGGGGCACCCCCCTACTGCTGCCTTAAGGCGATACCGACCCTCCGTCAGACGCGGTGGTCGAATACCAGCGGCTTGCCTTCCTGAAAGAAGAGTTTGAGCTCGTACTGCACGATATCGAGCCCCCTGCGAAGGAGCCCCCGATTTCGCTCATTTGTCTCGGCGATCCGCTTCGCTTTTTCTTTGAGCGACTGCCGGAGGCGGTCTATCTCGGGACTATCCGGGCCAGTCATCTCGGCGGCGGCTGCTCTGCGCTCCTTTTCGAGCGCCTCCAGCTTCACCACCAAGTCCTGTTCCGAGGGAATCAGTTTTTCCAGTCCGGCGATGTTACGCTCCACCAGGACGTCCGACTTCTTGCCGGCGAGATCCAGTAGAGCGTCCATCGCGGACCCAATTTCGGACAATATGAAACTAAGATTCCTCATACTGGTCATTAGCGCACTCCTATGGGGTTGGGAGGTCCTATTTGAGTTTGTCGGCCAAGAGCCTACCCATCATCTTGTCGGCCACCTGCATGGAATCGACCTTGTAGGTGCCCGCCTCAATCTCGCGAGCGATGGACTCTACCTTGTCGAGGCGTACATCAGGCAGCTTCTGAACCAGTTCCCTGACCCTCGTGAGGTCGGAGGGGCTGAACGAAAGATTGATGTCGTCCTTCAAGGTCGACCCGGACGAGACTCCCTCCGCTTTTGAAAGCGGGGACGCAATGCCCTGGGCCTTGTAAACCTTGAGGATCTGCCCTATCTGTGCTCTCGAAATCATCAAATCGCATCACCCTCTGTGTAAGTTCGCCGTACTCCACCGTATTCATCGTCAAAGCACGCTCTAAGATTTAGCTCAGCTGTTCTTCTTGCCTATGGATTCCATGGTGTACATGCGACTTTGGCCGGGCTTTCGGTCTGTCGCCGCCCCGGATCCAAGGGCAGCCTCGCATCGCGCGCAAAGCCTGCCTTTGGTGATGGGCTTCTTGCAGACAATGCAGGTCAGCTGCGAGAGCGGACCGGCGCCGGTCACCAGAAGCCCCTGGCGCAAGAATTCTACCACGACATCAACCGGGACTTTGGTCTCATCGCTTGTTTCTTGCACACCGGTTCCAGGGTGGCCGTCAAGGTAGCGCTTGACCACCCGATACTGCTCTTCTTCTTTGACCAGACACTCAGGGCAAACGGGAGTGCCTGCGCACATGAAGAGCTTCCCGCACCTCTTGCAGTTCCGCACTTCTCCGGCCATCTTGGTCTCCCCTTCCGTAGACTTGTCAGCGTCTCAGGGTCCTTGCTGCTGTCACGCAGAAGACCTTTTCCGCTCCCATTCCCTTCAGGACCCTCGCTGCTTCGTCCAAAGTAGCGCCGGTCGTGGTCACGTCATCCACCAGGAGAACCCTTTGTCCCCGCAGGTTTACGTCAGTCCTGGGGCCCATGCTCTCTTTGAGGTTCCTCCATCTCATATCTCGTCCAAGTTCGGCTTGATGTGCATACCGTTTTTCCCGGGCCAAGACATCCATCGCCGGCGCATCCAAGAGGACCGCCATCTCTTTGGCAAGATCCAGCGCCTGATTGTACCCTCTGCGCACCCGGCTGCCCGGCTCCAGAGGGATAGGAACTATGAGGTCCACGGGCAGAAACTCCCTGGCCGCCCCCGCCATTAGGTGCGCCAGCGGCCGCGAAAGCCACCGCTCGCCCTGAAACTTCATGCGCGCGATGGCGCTTCGAAGGTCCCCCTGGTAGATGCCCGCGGAACGCTGGCCGTCGAACACGTACAGGTTCTTGCGGCACTCGGGGCATAGCCTAAGAGGCGGACGGACAGGTGCCCCGCATACCTGGCAGACCCACGACATCTCCTGAGCCAGCTTGTCCAAACAGGTGGGACAGACAAGGGAGGCTGTGTCCCTAGGGAGCGGGGCCCCACACAGCGCGCAAACGTCCGGCCTGCCGAAAGCCATAGCAGCAAGTCTATCGAGGAGCCGGCGAGCGGCGTCTACCGCGTTCATCACGTGGCGGAACCCCCCCGGCCTCTCTCCAATTTGGAGGAATACATGTCGGCGTCGGCCTTCTTCACCAGCGTGTCGACGTCGGACCCGTCCTCAGGGTAGGTGGCCACGCCGACTGACGCCCCGATAGCCGAGGTGAGCGGCTGTGGCAGGCCAACGTCCACGCTGACAGCGACAAGGTTCTCCTTGATGCGCGAGGCCACGACCCTTGCCCGATCCTTAGGGACCCCCGGGAGGACCACGGTGAACTCGTCGCCGCCCGGCCTACATATAAAGTCCTTGTCGCGGCAGGAGGCGCGGATGGCCTTCCCTATCTCTCTTAGCGCATCATCTCCCACCTGATGGCCGTAGGTGTTGTTGACTTCCCTGAAGTGGTCCAGGTCCACATAGATGAGCGATACGGGAGTCTGCGCTTTTTCCGCTCTCACAATGGCCTCGCGGAGAAGGTTCTGAAACTGGCGGTAGTTGTAGAGTCCAGTGAGTGGATCAGTGAACGCCAGCATGGTAGCGCGCTCGAACTTGAGCGCGTTGTCAACTGCCAGGGCAAGGTGTGACGAGAGCACAGCCAAGAGCTGGAGCTTATCGGACGAGACCTCCTGGGGCGTTGAGAGGGACGCCAGACCGAACTCGCCGAGGAACTGCTTCCCCAGATGAAGCGGGGTGGCCGTAACCCACCCGAAATAGGTCTGGCCTCGGCTGTTGTGATCCCTGGCCCAGACAAACTGGTCCCCAGGCCTACGGTCCTCGCCGGCCGTCCGTAGCATCATGACATGGGCAGCGGCCCGTTCCAGGTCCACGCCGTCTTTGGCCCAGGTATACGCGACCGCGAGCCCGCCTTCAGAGTCGCCTGTAGGGAGCGATAGCCAGGCGAAATCCTCCTCCAACAAAGACCGCGAAAACTTGTGGGCCCGCTCAAAGACTTCTCTCAGGGTGAGGGCTTCGTTGATTGACGAGGCAGCCTGGTAGAGTCCAAAGAGCCCCTCGCGGTTGCGGACCACCCTGTACGCAAGGCTGATGAGAAAAGCGATCACCGACAGGGTCACGCACATGAGGTACAGACTGGCGGCCCCGAGAGTTCTGTAAGCCAGAGCGGCGGAAGTACCCAGCGAAGTGGATATCACAATGTTGGCGAGGTGCAGCCCCAGGTTGTACATGTGGTCCACGGCTCTAGCGCCGCGACTGTCGGTAACCGAGTGAAGGCCGACCAGGACCGCTGTGAGCACAGAGTATGCGGCGGTAAAAACGAGGGGGCCGGCCATGCTTAGTCCGGTCCAGGGCTCTTGGATTGGATAGCCCATTAAAGAGGCGACCAGAGATCCGGCTGCGGCGCTCGATGCGTAGACTCCGGCGTTGAAAACGGCGCTACGGGCTGACCTCTTCCGAGTCGCCCAGGTCGCAAGCCCACCCAGACTTAGGGCCATGGCAGGAAGATCACCGCCGATGATCACGGCCGCGACCACCGCAGCAGTACTGAACCCGACAGCGGCCCCTGCTCGCACGGGTATCCGGTTGGTCTCAAGCACGGCAAACGTAGCTAAGAGGGCGAGGTATTCGCCCTTGAAAAGTCCCGGGAGCGACGAGCGGCCAATGAATAATCGCCCGGCTAAGAAGGCAAGCCCTAAGGAGCCGGCGATCCACGGATACCATCTGGCAATGCGTCTCACCACGGCGCGTCACCCCACAGGCGCCTTGTCCGCCTAGATAATGAACACTACGGCGGGTTCACCCGAGTTCTCATCCACCACAAACCCATCGGCGACCAGGAGTCTCCTCACTTCCAAGCACTCCTCGGCAGGATCCCTGATCTCGACCGCGATCTCGGTCGACAGCCGGTTCCTGACTGAGAACTCCCAGTATAGGTATCGGACGAACCCTTCAACCTCGTGAGACGGGCCGTCTGTCACCAAGAGGACTCTGAAGGGACCGTTAGGAAGGTGTGTGTCGCACCATGACCTCTCGAGATCCACGATGCAGGCGACGATGACCGCAAGCAAGATAAGCCTTTCCAAAGGCATCCCGGCTTCCTCCCCGGCCATTATATGAGCCGCGGGGAAGCGGGGATTTTTGCGCCGAGATCCCGGGCCCTATGCGAACTTCTTCAGCTCACCGGCCAAGTCTAGCCTCTCCCACGGGAGGTCCAGGTCTTTCCGCCCGAAATGGCCGTACGCGGCCAGCGGGAGGTAGATGGGCCGCCGCAGGTCAAACCTCTCAATTATTGCTCCCGGCCGGAAATCAAACGACTTCTCAACCGCTTGGAGAAGCGCCGCGTCGCTGACCTTGCCGGTGCCTCGCGTATCGACGTCCAGCGAGACCGGACGGGCAACTCCAATCACATAGGCAACCTGGACTTCGCATTCCTTGGCCAATCCCGCCGCAACGACGTTTTTGGCTACGTAACGGGTCGCGTAGGAGGCCGACCGGTCGACTTTTGTGGGGTCCTTGCCCGAGAAGGATCCACCGCCGTGGCGGGCAAAGCCGCCGTAGGTATCGACGATGAGTTTTCGGCCTGAGAGCCCGCTGTCACCTTGAGGTCCGCCGACCACGAACCGGCCGGTGGCGTTCACCAGGACGCGGGTGTGATCGTCCATCATGTCGGCGGGAATGACCGGCTTCACCACTTTCTCGAGGATATCCTGCCTTATGGTTTCGAGACTGATCTCGCTGGCGTGCTGCGCTGCAACCACGACAGTATGTACCCTTACAGGAACGCCGTCCATGTACTCCACGGTTACCTGGGTCTTGCCGTCCGGGCGCAAGTAGGGCAGCGCCTTTTCGTGCCTGACCTTGCCCAGCTGCATCGCCAGCCGGTTCGCCAGTTCAATGGGCATTGGCATGTAGACCGGAGTCTCGTCGATGGCGTAGCCGAACATCATCCCTTGGTCGCCTGAACCAAGAGTGTCAGGCATCTCGCCTGCCTTGGACTCTAGCGAACGGTCGACCCCCAGAGCGATATCGGGGGACTGCTCTTCGATAGCGGTGAGGACCGCGCAGGTCTCGGAGTCGAACCCGAACTTGGCCCGCGTGTACCCGATTTTGCGCAGCATCTCTCTTACGGTGTACGGCATGTCCACGTAGCAGTGGGTGGAAATCTCGCCTGCCACCAGGACGAAGCCGGTTTTGACGAGGCATTCGCACGCTACTCGCGCGTATGGATCCTTAGACAGGATCGCGTCCAAAATACCGTCCACAATCTGGTCGGCAACTTTATCAGGATGGCCTTCAGTCACGGATTCAGAAGTGAAGAGCCTGCTCCCTTTACCCATCGTAGGCATTGAAGACCCCCCTTCCCATGAAACGGATGTTCTTAGCTCGGAAAATGTTAGCACCCCATGTTATCAGTGTCAATTTTGCACCACGAACACGATAGTTGCTGAGGCGACCTCTTCCCCGTTGACGTAGGCCTTACCTTCCGCCCTGCCAACTCCCCGCCTCACCGAAAGGATCTTGCTCTCAGCCCGGATGGTATCGCCGGGCCGCACCGGCCTGCGGAACCTGGCAGCGTCTACGGCGGCCAGGTAGGCGATCTTGCCGCGGTACTCGTCGGAGGCAAGCAGCGACAACCCTCCAGATTGGGCCAGCATCTCAAGTATGATGACCCCGGGCAGGATGGGCTCGCCGGGGAAATGACCCTGGAACAAAGGCAAGTCCGGGGGGACGTCGAACTCGGTGACAGCGCTCTTGCCAACCTCGAGTGAGATGATCCTGCTTACAAAAAGGAAAGGCGGCCTGTGAGGGAGGATCTCCTCCACGGCCAGTTCAACCAGTTCTTTCATTGGCACCCCATTCTTTCGAAATTAGTACGAGAGGTGCTTCGACATTCCTTTGTAGATTACCTTCGCAAGACCAATGCCTCCGTTTTTAGCCCAGTGTTGCCCAATTGCCTGTTCGGCGAACACATCCCAACCTCCAAGGTCCGTTCCGGACGACTTTTGCATTTCCTTCCATATCATTGACAGGAAGACCGCCTCGAAGTCCTGGCACGCTTTTTCGAGCCTTCGGTCTTCGTACGCCTGTGTTGTTTGGACCCCGGCAGCAACCGGGCTAGCGGTCTCTATGCGCATTTGTCTCTACCTCTTGACGTTATTTGCGATGCCCCACATCTGGTCGGCGGTCTCTACAGCTTTGGAGTTCAGTTCAAACGCCCTCTGGGCGATAATGAGGTTCACCATTTCAGTGACGATCTCAACGTTGGAGGTCTCGAGATATCCTCCTCTGATGACACCGGCGCCCTCCTGACCGGGGACTCCCTCTATCGCCTCACCCGACAACTGGGTTGCCTTGTAAAGGTTGCCTCCGGTGGCCTCAAGGCCCGCCGGGTTAGCGAACATCACCACGTTCAGCGCGCCCAGATCCTGCCGCACGCCGCTTACCACCGCCGAGATGCCGCCGTTCTCGACGATCTCAATCTCGGTAGCCCCTTCGGGGATCTCGATGACGCCGCCCTCACCCGCTACCGAGTAGCCACTAGAGGTGCAAAGCCGGCCCAATCCGTCCAGCCTGAACGAGCCGTCTCTGGTGTAGGCGGTCCCCCCGCCTGTCTCGACGGCGAAAAACCCCTGACCCTCGATGGCAACTGAAAGGGGATCGTCTGTGCGCTCGATATTGCCTTGGCGGAAGCTCCTGTCGGTGGCCGATGTACGCGACCCGCTGCCCAGCGTCGCGGTGGAACCAGTGCCGACCGCGACGGTCTCGTAGTAGAGGTCCTGGAACTGCACTCTCTGTTTCTTAAAACCCGTGGTGTTCACGTTGGCAAGGTTGTTGGCGATGGTATCTATCAGGAGCTGCTGGGAACTCATACCCGTGGCTCCGGTCCATAGCGCTCTTAACACCGAAATCGCCTCTCTTTCTAGACCTGACCGACCTTATTGACCGCCTGCTGGAGAGTCTCGTCCGCGGAAAGGATCGCCCTTTGGGCAGCCTCGTAAGTACGCATCGTGTAGATGAGGTTCACCATCTCGACGACGGGGTCGACTGAGGACTTCTCGAGGGCTCCCTGCGCCACCGAGACGAACTTCACAGCGACGGCCTCTGCGTCAACGGGGTTGAACAGCGAGCTTCCTTCTTTGACCAGTGCCGACTCATCGGCGAACTCATAGAGCGGCAGCCAGTCGACGGCCTCGTCGCCCACCATTACGGCGCCGTCCTCTCTCACCGACTTGGTCTCGAAGCCTTCGACCTTGATGGGGCCGGACTTACCGAGGACCTTGTAGTCTCCCACGGTCAGGTATCTGTCGGCCGAGAGTTCGATGTCGCCGCGCCTGGTGTATCTCGGGCCGGACGCGGTCTCGACGGCCAGGTACTGGCCACCGGCAAAGGCGACGTCCATGGGATTGCCGGTCACCTCGATGGGTCCGACAGAGTGGATAGTCTCAATGGCCTCTACCACAGTGCCCGAGGACATGCCGCCAATCTCTAAAGGGAAGGCCGAGGGCCGCATTGCGTACATGAGGGTATCTTTGAACGAGGTGAAGACCACTTTGTCTCTGTTGTAGGCTGCAGTGTTAACGTTTGCCAGGTTATTGGCTATGACTTCCTGGTTTCGGACTTGCGCCCGCATCGCGGTGACGCCGGAAAGGATACCGCGGATCATATGTCTATCTCCCCCCAGTGGTTCTATCGGTCGAAGGGCGGAGGAAGCTTAGGGGGAAGTGGAGGCTGGCGAGGCAGGGACAGGAAGAATTTCCGCGACGTCGAGAGAGTCTACGCAGATATTGCCTTCATATGTTTCTCGTAGAAGTCCAAGTTCTCCAGAGTGACTTTAGTGCCGCGGGCAACGCAGGAGACCGGGTCATCGGCAAGGTGGACGGCGACGCTGGTTTCGGCGCGGATGTAGTCGTCGATGCCTTCCAGCAGGGCGCCTCCACCAGTGAGGACTATGCCTCGCTCAATTAGATCGCCCAGGAGCTCCGGCGGCGTCTTCTCCAACACGCCGCGAACTGCCTGTCCTATGGTCTGCAGGGGCTCGTTGATGGCTTCGCGGATGGAGAACGTATCCAGGATGAGGCTTTTGGGAAGCCCGGTGACAAGGTCGCGACCACGGACCATGCACTCTTTGCGCTCCTTTGGGACCGCGGAGCCGGCGCTGATCTTGGCCGCTTCAGCCGTGGTTTCGCCGATGATGAGGTTGTACTCGCGCCGGACAAACCTCACAATGGCTTCATCGAAGGCGTCCCCGCCCACGCGCGTCGAAGCGCTCTCAACCATCTCTCTCATCGAGAGGACAGCTATGTCGGTTGTCCCGCCGCCAATGTCCACGATCATGTGCCCCGACGGGCTTGAGATATCAAGTCCGGCTCCGAGGGCCGCCAGCAGGGGTTCTTCCATGAGATAGACTTTGCCTCCGCCCGCGCCTTTGCCGGCCTGGAAGACCGCTCTCTTCTCGACGTGGGTGATAGAGGCCGGGATCGCCAGGAGCAGCCTGGGCCGTGTTGGCGGAAACCAAGGAAGACTCTTCCTCATGAAGTACTTCAGCATTGCGAGGGTGACTTCAAAGTCGGTTATGACGCCCTGGCGAAGCGGGCGGACCACCCGGATCCCGTCGGGAGTCCTGCCTAGCATCTTCTTGGCTTCTTCACCAACTGCAATCACGCGATTGCCGTCTACAGCCCTTGCGACTACTGAGGGCTCCCTGGTGACGATGCCGCGACCGGAAACGAAAACCAGAACCGAGCAAGTCCCGAGATCGATTCCAACGTCCCTGCCTATCATGTTATGCACTCCATGTCGAGACGCCTCATTCGGCACAATTCGACGGAATGTCTGCGAGTCCTGCCAAGAATTGGTTAACCCAGGAAAGCTATCATTCCTGGGTTATCATCGTCTGAACGCACGGAGCGCGTTAGCCATACCCTAGTTGTCCTGGTATTTTCGCTTTGTGGCTTCGCCTCCCCTTAAGTGACGTTCGGCCTTGTTAAGGTCAAGCACGTCGCGAACCAACTTGGCCAGTTGCGGCCTTATCTTGGGCAGCCTGTCGGTGACGTCCTTGTGAACGGTGCTCTTGGATACGCCAAACGCGCGCGCTGTCTCGCGGACCGTGGCACGGGTATCCTCGATGTACTCCCCCACGTCAATGGCGCGCTTCCAGATTACGTCGTTCATGGCCCGGCCCCCTCCCGGCGTCTTACGCTAAGATGTATATGGCTCCTGTGCTGAGATCATGCGGGCGTCCCCAAGCGGTTGGTCACTTGGCGGTTGCCAGGCACTCGCGCGCTGAGATGGGCTCGCCGTCAAGGGTGAGGCTGAAGTACAAGCCGCCGGTGCCGCCGCTAGCGATGGCGTCGCCAAGCGCCACTTTCTCACCCGGAGCGATTGAAACGGCAGAGACCCGGCCGTAGGTAGTCTCGAGCCCGCCGTCGTGTTGCAGTTTGATCATGGTGCCAAGCAGCGGATCCACCGTCACGCTCTTGACTGACCCGCCCAGCGCCGCTGTAACAGGCGATCCTGCCTCACAGCCAATCTCGACGCCCGAGAGGTAGACCCACTGGTTCAGGTAGTCTGAATGGACCCACCCGGGTTCCTTAGATATCTTGCCGTCTACCGGCCACTTCAAGGACGCCAACAGTTGCTCGGGCGTGGGAGGAGCAAGAACAGGGTCTGGCGCTGCAATTGTGGTCAAGCCCGCGCCGGTCTGTACGCTCTCGACGATAGGTTCGGAAGTGTATGTCTCGGTGTAGACTCCGCGGTCGGGGACGTAGCCTGGGCTGCCCTGGTAGATCCCCAGGTAAAACCCGGACAGGAATAGGACGGCGCAGCACAGCATCATTGCCGTAATGCGCAAGATGACTCTGTACTGAGCCCTAAGCTGCCCTCTGCGAGACCTCCGGGCGGAGATCCCGGCGCGATCGCTCTCTCTAGCCGCTTCGCCGTTTGACTGCATTGGTGAAAACACCTCCGGTTGGATAGGATTACCACTTACCGCCGGAGGTATACGCACACTGCGGAGAGGTTTGCTATAATGACGGGGACAAAGAGTAGATGCTCCGAGCTTCAAGCCCTACAGGTGAAGCCCATGGATTGAAGCCGTTAGGGTTGGCCTGGAAACGGACCAGCCTCCCGTGTTTGGAAAGGAGCGCTTCTCGTCTCAATACGCCATTTTGGCATGGCATTGCATTTCGCTGCATTGCGTTTGCGGAGCATTACTGTGCCAATGTTTGGCTATTGCGCGACGAAGGCGCCTCCCTCACGGAGGCGCCTTTCTTTCGAGGAGCACAAGGAGCATCTCGAAAGGAGAGGGTACCGAGTGAATCGTTCCCGAATCTTCATTTCGATGGTTGCCGCCCTCATGACTCTGGCTCTGGTGGCGTCCGGCTGCGCGCCCCAGAACAAAGACGTCATCCTGGCGACAACAACCAGCACCTCGGACACCGGCCTGCTTGACGCACTGATCCCTGTCTTCGAGAAGAAGACCGGCTACGTAGTCAAGACTGTGGCGGTCGGTAGCGGTGCAGCGCTGACCATGGGCAAGAACGGCGAGGCCGATGTGCTTCTTGTTCATGCTCCCAGTTCAGAGACGCCCCTTGTTGATTCGGTCGTCGCCATAAATCGCAAGCTGGTCATGCACAACGACTTCGTGTTGGTCGGCCCCGCATCCGATCCAGCTAAGGTCAAGGGAGAGGCATCCACTGCGGCCGCGTTCACCAAGATCACCAACTCGTCCTCCCTGTTCATCTCTCGCGGGGACGACTCGGGCACTCACAAGAAAGAGCTGGAGGTATGGAAGGCTGCTGGGATCGCCCCGAAGGATGCTGAGGGAAAGGCAGCGGCGTGGTACCAGGAGACCGGTTCAGGTATGGCCGCATCTCTAATGGTGGCATCCGAGAAGGGCGCCTACACTCTCACCGACAGAGGCACTTACCTGGCGCAAGAGAAGAACCTGTCGCTCGACGTCCTGGTCGAGGGCGAGACGATCCTGCTCAACATCTACCACGTGATGCAGGTTAACCAGGAGAAGTTCCCCAAAGTGAACGCCAAGGGCGGGAAAGCCTTCGTGGACTTCATGGTGTCGGCTGATACGCAAAAGACCATCGGCGATTTCGGCAAGGACAAGTACGGCCAGCCCTTGTTCTTCCCGGACGCAGGAAAGCCGGAGTTTTAGTTGGATCTCATCTGGCGAGGCCTGGTTGAGGGCGTGAGACTCCTGCTTCGGGGCGACCGGGAGATCCTTCAGATCACCGCGCTCACCCTGCAAGTCTCGGGCGCCGCCACCCTGGTCAGCCTCGCTCTCGGCGTCCCATCTGGACTATTCCTCGCAGTGGCGCGGTTTCGTTTTCGCCGCGCCGCCGTGGGGGCCGTGAACACGGGCATGGGGCTTCCTCCTACAGTGGTTGGCCTGTGGGTGAGCCTTCTCTTCTGGAGGAACGGGCCGTTCGGGGCTCTGAACCTCATGTACACGCCGACAGCTATGGTGATAGCCCAGACCATCATCGCGGCACCGGTCGTGACCGGTTTGGTCATGGCGTCGGTGCAGCAGCTAAACCCCAGGTTGGGGCAGCAGGTGCTGGCTCTCGGGGCGTCGCCCCTGCAGTTCTGGTGGCTCATTTTGAGGGAGTGCCGCTTCGGCATCCTTGCGGCCGTGATGGCGGGGTTCGGAAGCATCATCTCCGAGGTCGGCGCGTCGATGGCTGTGGGTGGCAACATCCGGTTTCAGACGCGGGTGCTTACGACGTCAGTAGTATCTGAGGTCGGAAAAGGCAACTTCGACGTAGCGATAGCTTTGTCGTTCGTGCTGATGACCATCTCCTACGGACTGACCTTCCTCCTGACAATGGTCCAGCAAAGGAGGGCGAGATCGTGATGCGTCATTCAGATGATGCTCCGGTGCTGGCAGCACACGATATCAGGGTGGTCCGAGGGAAGCGGACCATTCTCGATGTGCCGTCCGTGGAGGTTAGGCCGGGCGAGGTCCTGGCTCTGATCGGGCCGAACGGCGCCGGCAAGACTACTCTCCTTTCGGTTCTTGCGTGCCTGGACTTCCCTACTCGCGGGGAAGTGCTGTACCGGGGCCAACGCGTCACAAAGCGCAACGCGCTTTCGATCCGCCGGAGAATGGCCGTGGTTTTCCAGGAGCCGCTTCTGCTTGACGGGACAGTGTTGGACAACGTGATGCTGGGACTGCAGCTTCGCGGCAAGCTGGACGAAGCCAAACAGAATGCCGCCAAATGGCTGGACCGGTTCGGCATCTCCGGGGTATCCGCACAGACGCCGCACACGCTCTCCAGCGGAGAGGCTCAGCGGGCGTCACTGGCCCGAGCCTTTGCGCTCGAACCCGAAATCCTCTTCATGGACGAGCCGTTTGCGGCAGTGGATGTGATCAGCCGCCGGGGCCTTGTCCGCGAATTCCAGGAGGCGCAGCAAGCGGCTCATACAACTACTGTCTTGGTCACCCACGATTTCAGCGAGGTCACGACCCTGGCGACGAGAGTACTGGTGATGCATCAGGGGACCATCCAGGCAGAAGGCACCCCGGATGAGATCGCCCGACATGAGAAGTGGGGGAGATTGGTATAGAAGGAAAGTGCTCGAAAAGCCTATGAACACTGAGCAGTAGGCGCGAGGCTACCTACCACCTCGACACCGGGCGAGTTTACATAAGTCGGAGCAGTGCCTATATTACAGGCACTGGGGAATAGGTGGATCGCTCGCAAGGTATCTCTTGAGGCGTTTTGAGGGGTCGCTTCCCATATTATGTAACCCACATGACCCGTTGGACAGGTGTTTCGCAGCATTATGTCTACTTAAGATGATGAGAACGGTCAAAGGTCCTCGAGTTTGGTTTACATAACATGGTCAGTGCCTATTTCATAGGCACTGACTTCATTCTACTGTCCGCCCGTCGCCCGACTTCGGGGCTTTATGTTAACTGGCAGACCCAAATGCCACGGAACATCGGCAATTATGTTAACGAGAAGTGTGATTTCGGCGCCGACCGCCCCAAACCGGGGGCGATCCGGTTGACATAATGTGCTTAGTGCCTATCTCGTAGGCACTGGCGCCCGAGAGACCGCCGCGTCGAGAGCACCCGTTACGCGCCCGGCGCTGGGCCGGGCGTGGACTAAGACTAGGCCTGGAAGATCTGAATCAGGTTACCGCAAGTGTCGTCAAACACAGCGATGGTGACCGGGCCCGTCTGGGTCGGCTCGACCGTGAACTTGACGCCCAGTTTCGTGAGCCTTGCGAACTCCATCTGGACGTCGTCGACAGCAAACGCCGTCAGGGGTATCCCCTGCTTGAAAAGGGCCTCCTGATACGTCTTTGCGGCCGGGTTTCCGTTTGGCTCGAGGGTCAACTCAACGTCGTCCGCCCGTCCGGCGAGACGACCGTGATCCACCTCAACCCGCCGCCGACCGGGAAGTCGGTCTTCTTAACGAAGCCCAGGACCTCGGTGTAGAATCGAAGGGCCTTGTCCTGATCGGGGGGTGCGGACAAAAACCTGGACTCAAATGAGACAGGGGGATATCCGTGTACTCACTCGAAAATCGTTCGAAAGCAGTCGGTCTCTACTTCAAGTATGACGGTAACGTGGCCGCCGTTGTGCGGGAGTTGGGTTAT
>JBBDIP010000047.1:6734-16882 GCA_040880305.1 Bacillota bacterium | reverse complement strand
GGGGCGCCTCGACATTTCTCAGGTCTAGTCGCCGAACATCGTCTTCTTGGCTGCCGTAGTTGCTATTTCGACCAGTATCTTCTCCATAACCGGCGCCAGTGCTTTACCTGCTCTTGACAGGAACACCTTCAGCCGAGTGGCTGCGACCGCAGTCTGCGGGCTATCAACCATGATGTCCTCAACGCTTTTCTTGAGGACGCTTCTATCATCGTCGCTTAGTCCATCCTGCAACTCAATGAGCTCTTGTGCGGCACGTGCTCGGGCTTCAGTCCAGGGGAATCGTTTCCCACAGTTGTGACAGAAGGTGGGAGCAGGGGTCAACCTGCCCGACAGAACGCCCACTCCCTGGACCTCGTAGTCGCCCTGGATAGGCGTGTTGCAGCTGGGGCATGCGGTGATCGTCGCGGCGCCGCACTTTGGACAGAACTTACGTCGGAACTCCGGACTGCTATCGTATCGGTCAGTAATCACATGTCCATTGAGGCAGACCTGAGATGTATGGTAGAAGCCCACCTGAATCCCCTCCATTATTCGCCAAATTGTGCAATCCAGTGCTCTTTTCGCGCTCAGGTGTCGATTCCCTTTATCTGGAGGTGACGGCCGTGGCCGGCAAGACCAAAGCGACGGGTACCCGCACCCGGACCATCTACACCGACGACCAGAAGGAGCGGGCCATCGCCGTCTTCACGACTTGCGGCAACCTCTCCCGGACATCCAGGGAGACCGGCGTGCCAATCTCCACGCTGAAGGGCTGGCTTGCCGAGCAGCCTCAAGAGGAAGTGGCAAAGGCCCGCCTTGATGCCAAGACGCGGTTCATCGGCCAGGCGTGGGACACGGTGCTCAGAGGCATCCAGGTGGGCGACACCGTCATGAGTTTCGCCCTGGAGAACAAAGGCCGGATCGACGAGGCGGTCAAGGCGGTCCTTAAGTCCGACTTCGAGCTGGACCAGAAAGCCGACCTGGTCCACGTGCTGGCGTCTCTTACCAAGTTTTCGATGAAGGACCTGGCCATCTACATCGGCACTGTGTACGACAAGATAGCCCTGGCGACCGGCAAGCCTACCGGCATCAACCGGCTGGAGGGGCAGGTGACGGAGAAGCATGTCTACGACATCACGGAGCGTCTTATCGCCCAAAACCCCGGCCTCCTCAACACCATCTTCCCTCGAGATACCGAACGAAACATGGAGGATAGCAGCAGCCAGGTCGCACGTCCTGGGCTGGGCGAAGTACATTGACCCCACATACACACTAGCCGACCACGTGATGCTGCTCGGCGAGTACCTCATGAAGGTGGAGCGCGGGGAAATCCTGCGCCTCATCGTCGAGATGCCGCCGCGGCACGGCAAGTCTGAGACTACCAGCGTCAAGTTCCCAGCATTCTACTCGGGCAAGCACCCGGACCGCCGCATCATCCTCGCGTCTCACACGGCGAGCCTGGCTGCCAGGTTCTCCATGCGGGCCCGTAACGACTTCAACGCATTCGCGCCAAGCGTTTGGGGTTTGGAGGGCCTTGAGGTAAACCCGGACGTCTCCGCGATGTACCGCTGGGACGTGTCGGACCCGAACGCCCCACGTGGCCGGCCTCCGGGTGGGATGTTGGCAGCCGGCATCGGCGGACCCATTACCGGCCAGGGCGCTCACCTGGCCATCATCGACGATCCCATAAAGGACGCCGAGACGGCCAACTCCAAACTGCAGCGTGACGCCATATGGGATTGGTACCGGTTCGTGCTCCGCACCAGGCTCTTTCCGGGCGCCGCGGTAATCCTGGTCCTAACCAGGTGGCACGAAGACGACCTGGCGGGCAGGCTCCTCAAGCAATCCAAAGAAGACCCTGAGGCTGACCAGTGGACGGTGCTCCGGCTGCCGGCCATCGCCGAGGATCCTAAGGATGCTGAGGATGGCGAGGAGGTCAAAGATCCTCTCGGACGCCCGCCGGGCAAGGCCCTCTGGCCTGAGCAGTATGACGAGAAGGCCCTCACCGCGGTGAAGGCCACGGTCGGGAGCTACGTCTGGGCGGCCCTTTACCAACAGAGGCCGTCTCCCGCTGAGGGCAACATCCTTAAGCGTGACTGGTGGAAGTTCTACCGCCAGGCGCCGGAGGACTTCGATGAGATCATCCAGTCTTGGGACTGCGCGTTCAAGGACAAGGACGACAGCGACTTCGTTGTCGGCCAGGTGTGGGGGCGCAAGAAGGCGGACAAGTACGTTCTCGACCAGGTGCGCGGCCGGATGAGTTTTCCCGCAACGTTGACCGCCATCCGCACACTCACTGGCAAGTGGCCCAAGGCCAGGGCGAAACTGGTTGAGGACAAGGCCAACGGTACCGCGGTCATTGCCACGTTGAAGCACGAGATACCCGGGCTGATTGCCATTGAACCCGAAGGCGGCAAGATCGTGAGGGCCCGGGCGGTCAGCCCTGACATCGAGGCCGGCAATGTGTATCTCCCGGACCCCAGCATCGCGCCTTGGGTCCACGACTTCATCGAGGAAGCCACGGCGTTCCCCAACGGCGCCAACGACGACCAGGTCGACGCGGCCACTCAGGCGCTAGTCTGGTTTGGGGTGGCGCCAGTCCCCCTCGATGACAAGACACGGAGGATGCTACAGGAGGCTAAGTTCTATGTCTAACCTGCGTGTAACACCTAAGCAGAGTCTCCTTCGGCGCCTTACGCGGGCCGTGGGTGAGATTTCGATGCTCCGCAATGCCTGGCCCTCGGGATGGGGATTCCAGTACATGAGTCCTTACCGGCTGGACTCGTCCCGTGTGGACTATGCCCTGACACGCGAGCTCTACCGGAACATCAACGACCGGTACAAATTGGGGGCCGCTTTCGCCAGGCCGATCGTGGACACCGCGGCTGGCTTCATGGGCGCGCCGCACTTCGATCACCTTGACCCGGAGGCAGCCCAGGCTCTCGAGAAGGACGTGGACCGGTGGACCGGTAAGATCCTGAGAATCAACCGGAACGCCGTCCGGGACGGTGACCAGTTCGCACGGATCGTGCGGGCGCCGTCGCGGTTCGACCCTCGTAAGAAAGAGGAGTTTCGGCTGCAGTTGATCCCGCCCGAGTGGTGCACTCCGGTACCCGACCCGGTGACGGGCGGGTGGCAGCAGCTCGTCATCCGTTACCCGGCGAAAGCGAGTGACGACCAGGGCCGCGTCATCGCCGAGTACACCATCATGGAGACGCTGACGCCCACAACCCGCAAGGTCGAGACTGACGGCAGGGCGCCGGCGGACGTCCGGACGCGGCTGCAAGTTGACGAGGCTAACCCTTGGGGCTTCATCCCGGTGGTCCACTTCAAGAACGAGGACGAAGAGACTCAGCTGTTCGGGTTCTCCGACTTGGAGCCTGTCGAGCCGTTCATGAAGGCCTACCACGACACGATGCTCTTTGCGGTACAGGGCAGCAAGTATTTCTCCAGGCCCAAGGTCAAGTTCAGCCTCAAGGACGTCAAGGCATTCTTAGCCAACAACTTCAGCCCTGAGGAGGTCGCCTCCGGGAAACTGAAGTTCGCCGATAAGGAAATCTTCATGATGCAGGACGGCGACGACGCTAACTTCATCTCTGCGGACTCGGGCCTGGTCGGCATCACCACTCTTCTGCAGTTCTTGTTTTACTGCATCGTGGACGTCTCTCAGACCCCGGAGTTCGCTTTTGGCACCGCGGTGTCGAGCAGCAAGGCTTCGGTTTCTGAGCAGATGGTGCCGCTCTCCCGCAAGATCCGCCGCAAGCGCGGCCTCTTCGAGGAGCCCTACGGGGAATTAGCCGGCATGTACCTGGCCATGTGGTCCAAGGTCAATAACCGTGTCCTGGGCACCTATCAGGTGGACGTGGGCTGGGATGAGCTCAGCCCCAAGAACGACAAGGAGGTTGCGGACACCATCTTCGCGCTTTCGCAGGGCCTCAGTCTGGCAGTGGAGTCTAATGTCATGTCCGTGGATGCCGCTTCGGACTTTATGCGAGAGTTCGTGCCCAGCATGCTTCCCTGGGTCGACCCGGAAGGTGACGACGATGAAAGGCGCCGGGTCGCCCGGACGATGCTCTGGCGCAAGCGCATCGAGGATGGGCAGGGCTTCGAGGCCGGGGACGAGGACGGCGGCGAAGGGCCGCAGACCGGCGACCAGACTCCGCCCCCGGCGGGTGACTAGGTATGGGCTTTGACGACCTGACCAGGCTCGCGGGGTCGCGTTTGTACGCCCGGTCCATCGTGGACGCCCGCCGAAGGTTCCTGAGGGGCGAGACCGCAACCGTCGCCGAGATCCGCAAGGTCTACAGGCAGACGGCGGAGACCATTCGTCTGGAGATCGAGCACCTGACTCCGGGTACCTTGCAGCGAAGCCATTTGCAGGCATTGGCCAGCCGGCTTGAACGCAGGGCCCAAGAGTTGAACGCTCAGGTCCTGGCGGCCGCCCGGCAAGGCATCTACATCTCAGCCGAGGCCGGGGTGAGCGCGTCGCAGAACGTGGCGGCGGAACTCCTCAAGGAGGGCTGGCCCAAGACCGAGGTGGCGCGCCTCTTCGCGCCGGTCAACGAGCGGGCCGTGCTGGCGGTCCTCACCCGGACGCAGAGGGACGGCCTGAAGCTCTCGGACCGTATCTGGCGCGTCGGGGAGCGGATGCGCAATTCGGTAACCCGGATCGTCGAAGACGGTGTTGCCCGGGGGCTGGACTCCCGCAAGATGGCCCGGCAGGTGCAGCAGTATCTCCAGCCCGGCCAGTGGACGCAGATGAAGCTCGAGACACGTCGTAGCCTAGGGGTGTCCAAGGATGTCTCCTACGAGGCCATGAGGCTGGCCCGCACCGAGATGAACAATGCTTTCCATGAGGGGGCCATCCTGGCCAACCAGGAGAACCCCGCCTATCGCGGCGTCTACTGGCGCCTCTCGAGCAATCATCCGGTAGCGGACATCTGCGACGACATGGCCAGGCACGGCGGAGACGGGTTCTACCCCAAGGGCGAGGAACCGATGCGCCCACATCCCCAGTGCCGTTGCCTTATTTTACCAGCATACGAAGAGCCCGTGGAGTTCGCGGACCGCCTGGCCACGTGGATCAAGGACCCTCAAAGCCAGCCCGATATTGAAGGCTGGTACGACGACGCCCGCAAGACTCTGCAAAGGCCCAAGGCTACAAGGAGTGACGAGAGTGAGCGGACTCGAAGGACTGCTTAACGGCATGGAGAGCGACCTACCGAAGGGCATGGAACCGTCCAGGCCTGCTACCCAGGGGGCGCCGGCTCAGAAGGGAAAACCGGCGTCTCTTACGCTCGCGGACGGCAACTACGCCGCGGCCATCCGCCAGGCGCTCGGGATCCTGCCGGTGGAGGTCCGCGTGGATAGATTCCTCGTGTTGGAAGAGGACGGGATGCCGCCCCGTGTCCGTCTTAGCCTGACCATCTTGGGCGAGAAGGAGGGATACCGTGATGAGCGGGAGGGTGCTTAGTTTCTCGCCGCAGTCGAAGACGTACGTCCCCCGGGCTTCGAATGGCAAGTATTCGGGGCCTGGTCCGGTCAAGGTCGGAGGCGAGGGCGTCATTCGCAACGTCCCGGTGCAGCCGCTAGGGCCTACAGTCTTGTCGCAGCACCCGGCGGCCCCGATCGGAGTCGGCCCTGTCGTGAAGCGATAGAGAGGTGGTCTGAATGAACAAGCCCGTAGCGTGGCTCTTGGGCCCGGTGGGCGAGATGGCAGAGGCCCAGGGCGAGATAGCCCGCCTGGCTGCCAGCATCACCGGCGAAATGAAGGTGGAGGACATCCCCCTTGCGGCGGGGGTTGACCTGGCGGCCCTGAAGGCCGGCGATACCGATCCATTGGAGGTCGTGGTGGAGGTCCCGGCCGGGCGCTCAAAGCGCGGCTGGAACTACATGCCGTCGGCGCTCCAGAAGATCGTCGGCGAGGTCGCCACAAAAACTGCGTCGGGTTTCCTGGGCCACCAGGATCCCGAGAAGGTAGACCACGAGTTCCTGGCACCGGTCACCCACTGGGTGGGGGCCAAGTTCGAGAACGGCAAGGCGTATTTCCGCGGCGTGGTAGACTCGGCGGCCAAGGACCTGAAGCGCTGGATCCGTGCCGGGCGCGTAAAGCAGGTGAGCATCTTCGGGGTGCCCACGCTCGCGCAGGCCAACGGAGAGACGCAGGTCGTGGACTACCAGCTACTGTCCATTGACTGGACGCCGCTAGATAGGGCCGGCATGCCCACCAAGATCGTGGCGGTCGGCGAGATAGACGTTATCGGCCAAGGGGGCGACGCCCTCGCTAGTTCAAATGGAGGTGGAGAGATGAACCTGAAAGAGCTCCTTGCAAAGCTCAAGGAACTGGGTGCGGGCGCTAAACAGGTCTGCGGCGAGATGGGCTGGGATTTTGCGGCCCTCGCCAAGGAACTGGGCGGGGAGGCCTTCACGGGCCTGGAGGTAGCGGCCAAGGCCGTGGGCGAGATTGCCGATGTGTTCGGCATCAAGGACGCCAAGCCTGCGGACCTGGTCGCACGGGTCAAGGTTGCCCACGAGGCGGAGACCAAACTGGCCACTGCCGACCACGACAAGCTCGTGGACAAGGTCGTGGGTGAGATGGTCGTGGCTGAGGTGGCCAGGCCCATCGTCAAGCGGATGCTCCAGGTACCCGGCAACGCCGACGAGGCGGCCATCAAGAAGGCGGTCGGGGAGATGCTCGGGCAGGAGGACGTGAAGAAGGCGCTCGCGGGCGTCTTCAAGGACACTCTGATCGCGCCCAAGGACCCCACCCGCGACGGCAACAAGGGCGATACCGGCCTGCGCGTTCGGCGCGCTGCGATTTAGGGGAGGTGGACTAGATGGGACGCAAAACATCTGACGGGAAGTCCGTCACAGTGGCCGTGCCTGCGGTCACTACCATCACGCAGGGCAAGTTCGTCCTGCTGGACGGGGTCCTGGGCATCGCAGTCCAGGGGATTCAGACCGACGCTGCAGGCGACGTCATCAGCTACAACGGCAACTCGGTCACGGCGGGCCTCGTGAACCCTGAGATTACGCTCAACATCGAGCATGCCGAGTACGAGACCAGCCAGATAGACGCGGCCGACGCCTTCGCCAAGGGCGACCGGGTTTACTGGGACGCCGGCAGCTTGCGGTTCACCACGGTAGCCGGCGACGGCATCTACTGCGGAGTCGTGACGGAGGTCAAGGATGCCAACGGCGTCATCTGGTTCCTGTTTGCGCCACAGCAGCCGGCTTTGCGTCAGTCCGCCACAGTTGCCGCGGTGGCAGCCGCCGATGGAGCTGCGGCCGCCGGTGTGAACCCGACCAAGGCTGAGTACGACGTGGTGGTCACGTTGGCGAACGAGAACAAGGCAAAGATCAACGCGGTTCTGGTCGCGCTGAAGGCTGCCGGTTTGATGGCTTAAGGAGGTGGACTAGGTGCGCATAGTAAGCATCGAAGCGCTCAAGGCTGAGCGCCGCAAGCAGACGGTTGAGACCGACGTTCCATACGTCGTCTCGGTCAACGGGCAGCCCACCACCCGGACGGTCAAGAAAAAGATCGTCAACGGTGAGATGGAGGTCTTCGACTTCTCCAAGCCCCTTGGAGAGATGATCACGACTCCTCAGGGCCTGGAGAGCATCATCCAGAAGTCGGTCATCGACCTGGAGCTCGGCCGCGAGGCCGTGCCCCTCCTCTACGGGCCGATTTACCGCAGGATCGAGGACGCCAACTTCTCGGAGCACGTGGACGTCACGCCCTTCGTGCGCTGCCGGGTGGTCTTCCTGCAGCATCTGGAGTTGGAAGAGGTCAAGTTCGGCGACCGGAAGATCGGCACCAAGGACACGGTGCCCATCGTCACGTACGCCGGCGGGTTTGAGTGGACCGAGGACATGGAGGTCTACGACAAGACCTGGGAGAGGGCCGAGTCGGACAGGGCCATGGGCGAGGCGTACAACGCGCTCTTGAACCACGTCCACCTGAACCCGATCCTGGCGACCGTCTACGCAGCCAAGAACAAGACGGCTGCCGCGGTCATCCCGAATGCGACCGCCATGGAGCTCATGAGGGCCACGATCCGCGCGGCGCTGCAGCACGCCGGCGCCGACAAGAACACCGATACCGGTGCTCCTCGTCGTCCCAACATCCTCCTGGCTCACGGTTCCCGTTCCATGGACATCCAGGAGGCCCTGCAGCGGATGCAGATCGGCGGGACGATGTACCCGCCCATTTCGCAGATCGACACGCTCATCTTCTACGACGGCTGGTCCGTCACAGTGGGCGAGAAGACCTACGAGTACGCGGGCTGCGACGCCGGCAAGGCCTACCTCATCGAGGGCCAGAAGTACTTCCGCGAGCTCGTGAAGCACGACCTTAGGGTCGACGGCTCGGCTGCGGACCTCTCCAGGCTCGTGATGAACCAGGTCGTAGGACGCGCCCGCCGGGGCGTCATCGCCTCGCCGGCCAACGCGGTGGAGGAACTCACACTGCCGGCATAAGGAGTGAGGCCGGATGGTCCCGACTGAAGAACTTCGGACTAAACTCCGGCGCCTTCTCGCTGAGAGTATCCCCGCCGGTGGTACCGACGGGGATACTCGTTTCTCGAATGCCGACATAGACGACCTCCTCACGGGGGCCGATAACGTCTACCTGGCGGCGTCCGAGGGTTGGACTGAGAAGGCCGGGCAGCTCCAGGACGGACTCGGTCCCCTGGCTGAGACCCAGGCCGGGGACGAGCGGCACACCAAAGTCAACCTCACTACGGCCGTTAACTACTGCTTCGACATGGCCAAGGTCTATGGGGCCAAGGGCAAGAGCGCGGCGGGCTACGGCACGCGGCTCATGGGCTTAGAGGCCCCGGCTGCCAAAGCGGGTGACCCGCAATGAGGGCGGTCCTGGAGGACCTTAGGAAGAGTACGGAGATCCTGATAGCCGAGAACCCGGTGCAGGTCGCCGTCCACCGGGTTCAAAGCGTGGACAACGGCGCCGGCGGCAGGACGCCGCAACCAAGCGACCTGCCGGCGTTCACCGGGCGCCTGGTCGCCTCGAGGAGATACCAGCGCGTCCAGGACGAAGCCGCCGTGGCCAGGGTTGCGGAGTTCGCGCTCCTGGCGCCCTACAACGCCGACCTTAAGGACGGCAGCAATGTGGAGGACACTTTCACGGCCGGCGGCAAGGCGTACAGGGTTACCCGGGTCATCCCCCGCAAGTGGGATGGTCAGGTCTACTCTGTCCACGCCCTCCTCGAGGAAGTGAGCTAGATGGCCAAGGGCGCCGACGAGGTGATCGACCACCTGCGCGGCTGGGGAGACCGCAGACGCGCGGCGATAGTGGCCCTGGCCAAGAACTACGCGGGTACTCTGGAGGCACGGGCAAAGCAGAACGCCTCCTGGACCGACCGTACCGGGAACGCCCGCAACGGCCTCTTCGGCGCGGTGCAGGTCTCAGGCATCAAGGCCGACACGGTCGTCATCCGCCTGGCCCACAGCATGGACTACGGACCGTTCCTGGAGCTCGCGAACGACGGCAAATACGCGATCCTAAAGCCCACGCTCGACGCCGCGGTACCCGAGATCTACAAGGCGTACGAGCGTCTTTGGAAGGACGAAGGGGGTTAGGCCGTGCTGCGAAGGGCGGTGATCCAAGCGCTGAAGGCGGTTGCACTCCTGGGCGGCAGGGCCTACGAAGCTTTCCTGGCGCCTAGCGATGTCGGCAAGCCGTATGCCACTGTCAAGATCCCCGACGTCATCGGCGACCCCGTCATCGGTTACGCGGGCACCCAGCCTGTGGAGATCTACTTGTACGCGGACCCCTACTCGTTCATCCCCTTGGATGATGTCGAAGCGGCCGTGATGGCCGCCCTTAACAGGCAGGACGTCGTGGACGCCATGACCGGCCACTTATTCCATGTGGAATGGACGCCCGGAGGTGGAGACTTCGCGGACGATGTGAAGAGGCTTATCGGCCGCCTGGTGAGGTTCGAGGCGGCCGTGGTGCATGAACCTGGAGGTGGATAGACATGGCAGTCCTCAGCGTGTTGAAAGTAGTCAAGACCGGGCTCACCCCGGCTTTCGTGGCGGCCGCCGCCTTGGGCGACGAGTTCGCCAATTCGGGCCGCACGTTCCTCCACGTGAAGAACGGTGGGGCTGCGGAGATCACGGTGACTGTAGACAGCGTGAAACCTTGCGAT
>JBBDIP010000047.1:0-6724 GCA_040880305.1 Bacillota bacterium | reverse complement strand
CAGGGTTTCGACCACGACCTTACCGTGGCGGTGCCGGCTGCCGGCGAGAGGATCATCGGTCCTTTCGAGCCCAACCGGTTCAACAACTCGGCCGGTAGGGTCAAGGCGACGTGTTCCGCCGTGGCTTCCGTCACGGTTGCGGCCGTAGAGGTCTAGTTTTCACGCCGGCCTAAGGCCGGTGAAGGGAGGCAATTCAGTTGGGAGGACCTACTCCGCAGGTCAAGAAAGGTTACATCCGCGGCGTCGTGGGTCTGGTCATAACGGCACTGCAGGCTTCGGGCGCGGCTCAGGACCCAGCAGCCACGCCGTACGGCATCAGGACATCCCCGCAGGTCGGGGTCTCGGTGGTCTCCGAGGGAGGGGCCGCATCGGTGCTCCGCGGTGGGGACCAGGTACTGGCATACGTCAAGGACCCGGATACCATCGTCGCGGTCAACCTGGCGGTACAGAACGCTAGGTTGGACGGGAAAGCTCTCCAGGTCATGGCGGGCGGCGCGCTCAAGGCGGATGCCGGCAACGCGATAACGGGGTGGACCCATCCCACCATCGCGGAGCAGCAGAATCCGCCCTGCTTCCGGGTCGACGTATACGCCAAGTCTCTCGGCGCCCACGGCGAGATTGAAGGGTACGTCAAGTACACCTTCGTCTACTGCCGAGCTACGACCGGCAACGAGACCCTGCAGGACAAGACGTTCACCGTCCCCGAGCTCAAGGTCGAGTGCTTCGAGAACCCGAGCACCGGCTTGTCGGTGTACAGCAAGGAAATCGTCGCCGCGCTGCCCGCCGAGCTGACGGCGTAGGAGGACGACATGGCTGACAACGATACAAGGCAGGTTACCAGTCTTGATGAGATCCGCGCCCAGGCGGAGGTCCAGGTCATCGACATACCGGGCTTCCGGACGGGGACGAAGATCACCGTGGAAGTCCAGCCCGTGGATCTCACCCCGCACCTTCTGACAGTTGGCCTTGTGAGCCCGGTCTTGGGGATCGCCATGAAGAAGGCCCAGGAGGGCAAGACCCGGGAGGAAATCGAGGCCGAGATCAACGCCGAGGTCACGGAAGAGGTCGAGGCAAAAGGCGGCAGGGGCCTGGACAGGTACCTGCCGGTGATGGACGCCGTGTGCAAAGAAGCACTGGTGCGGCCCACCTGGGACGAGATCACGGCCATCCGGCCCCTCAACCTCTCGCAGAAGATCGAAATCTTCAACGCGGCCACGGGGGATGTGAAGATCCTCCAGTCCTTTCGTCGCGAGTGACGGCTTCGAACTCCTGGTCGTAACGGCTGCTACGTGGAACCGAGCCCCGTCGTCCTACCTATCCGGACTGACGGGGCTCCAACGTTACTGGATAGACGAGGCCGGCGCGGTCGTGCTGGCCGGGATCCGCAAACGCAGAACCCCGGGCGGCGAGTGTGCCGGCGAGGACGTCCTCTGAATCACTCGTCGCGGAAGACCTGTACGTCCTTGGCTACTGCCAGGAGGTCTTGCTTCAGAAAGGTGTCCCACTTGATGTCCTGGGTAATCAGTTTTCGGTCCACAGTCAGCGCGGCCATGGGCTTCCAGGTAGTGTTTCCCAGCTTGTCGCTAAAAGGCCCGAGAGCGAGGATCGTGACTTCATCGATTTCCTTGCTCTCCCTGTAGATCTGTTGGAGTTTGGGGCACAGGCTGATTCCGAGTTCTTTGGTGTAACTGGTCAGGCCCGTCGGGAACAGGCGGTATTCGATCACTAGACTGGAACCGCTGAAACTTACCTTCTCAATGCCGGAGTCCTCAGCCTTCTTGGGCGTACCGAAAATCTTCTGAGCTAACTTCTCTGGCGTCAATGGAGCAGAGCAGGCCGTGAAAAGCGTGAGCGCAAGAAGGACTGCAAGAACGGTACAGGCTCGTCTCACTGAAACCCCTCCCTTTCGTCATGGCTAATTCCCTGGGCTCATTCGAGTCTCCTGCGAGGTGTTGACTATGTCCAGTCTAGGGACTATATGGGCCTCTCTGGCTCTTGATCTCACCAAGTTCGACGCTAACATGCGCCAGGTGGAGTCCTCAATAAAGACCGCCGAAAAGAACTTGGAAGGGTTTGAGAAGGCGGGGGACCGCCTGACCAGCATGGGGAAGAAGCTTTCCCTGGCTGTGACCCTTCCCATCCTGGCTATCGGCACCGCCGCCACCAAGATGGCCATGGACGCCGTCGAGAGCGAGAACCTGTTTGAGGTCTCCATGGGCAACATGGCCAGCACGGCCCGCGCCTGGTCGGAGGAAGTCTCGGACGCCCTCGGCCTCAACGAGTACGAGATCCGCAAGAGCGTCGGCACATACAACGTGATGCTGAATTCCATGGGCCTGGGCGAGCAGGCTGCGTACGATATGGCCAAGGGCCTCACGCAGTTGGCGTATGACATGGCCTCGTTTTACAACCTGCCCGTTGAAGAGGCGTTTTTGAAGATCCAGTCGGGCATCTCCGGCGAGATCGAACCCCTGAAGCGCCTCGGCATCGTGGTGAACGAGACCACGGTTCAGACCTACGCCTACACCCACGGGATCGCCGAGCAGGGCGACGAACTCACCGAAGAGGAGAAAATCCTGGCCCGGTACGGCGTCATCATGGACGCAACGGGGAAGGCCCAGGGCGACCTGGCCAGGACGATCGACAGCCCTTCCAACCAGCTCCGGATCCTGAAGTCCCGGATATCCGAGGCCGGCGTGGAACTCGGGGAGAAGTTCCTGCCCACTCTGCAAAAAGTGTTTGCGGCCGCGCTCGACCTGGTCGAAGGGTTTCAGGACCTGCCGCCCGGGGTCCAGAACGTCATCCTGGTCATGGCCGGGCTGGCTGCCGCGCTGGGCCCTGTGTTGTTCGCGGCCGGACTGGTGGCCAAGACGATCGTGGGCGTCCACGCGGCTGCCGCACTTCTGGGTCCCGTGATCAGTGGACTGTCGGTAAAGTTTGGGCTCCACGCCGCATCCGCCACCGCTGCCGGTACGGGCACGGCGGCAGCCGGGACCGCAGCTGCTGTCGCCACGCCGTTTGTGACGGGCTTGGGCGCGGCCTTCAAGATCGCAACCGGGCCAATCGGTCTGGTGGTTGCTGCGCTTGGCCTCTTTACCTGGTGGGCTGTTGATGCGACCAAGAAGGCCCGCGAAAACGGCATGCAGATTGAGGGCATGGCCGACCAGTGGACATACATGCGTGATCAGATCGAGCAGGACATCTCTCTGCCAGTAGGCATGACCGAACTACCCGAAGAATTGATGAATCTCTATAACGGAGCGTCCACCGCGACAAAGGGGATCGCTGGATTCAGCACCAAGATAAAGACCTTGCCGCCCGACATAGATCCGGCAACTAAAGCGGCTGCCGCGCTTGCCGCCCAAGCAGCCGCGCTCGCCAAGCACCTGGAAGGTCTCCAGTCGGCGGTCTCCAGCCTCGGCATCGACCTGGACATCTCCAAGGTCCGGTTCGAGAGGCTCACGGCAGGATTTGATCCCCTCAACGACAAGGCTGTGATCTTGACCGCTACGCTGAATTTCCAGCGGGAGCAGCTCGGCCTGGTCGAGCAGCGGATCGGTGCACTCTCCGACGCTTACCAGTACCTGGCCGCCACCAAGGGCGCGGACAACGAGGAGACGAAGAAGACGCTGCTCGATTTGGAGCAGGAGAAGCTAAAACGGGACGACCTCACGCGGAGCATCGCAGGCAACACCACGGCGCTCCAACTGCAGAATGATGCGCAGGCCAAGACGCTCACCATGATCGGGGAACAGCAGACTAGGCTACTCGCAGCAGGTGATATCACCGGAGCGCTTGCGCTACAGGAAGTCCTTATGCCGGGCTACAAGGCGCCCAAAGCATCGGACGAGCAGACCGGGCCACAGCATGTGGGCCTTACTGGGGCTTGGGAGAGCCTCAAGCAACGTTACTCCGGTTACACCACCGACGCCCTCAAGAGCATGTACCGCTTCTTCTATGGCCACGAGGCGCCGATCGGCATGGCTGGGGGAGGAGTCCTCTATGAGCCGGTGATGGGCATGGGTCTTCGGAGCGGTAGCCGGTACACCTTTGCAGAGACCGGCCCGGAGGAATTCGGCGGGGTTGGCAAGGTTGGGAAGACCGGGGACGGCCCGGTGTACATCAACGTCGAACTTGATGGACGAGTCATAGCCAAGGCCGTCCTACCGCATATCCACCGTCAGCTGGTCCTGAAAGCGGGGCTGTAGCCATGCAGGTACTCGTGAACGGCATAGACAGGACAAGCGTGGTCGACCTCTCATCGCTGAACCTCGACGACGTGCTGGCCGAACGGAAGGCCCCTCACTTCGTCGCCAGCGACAAGGACGGGACTCTGGGCGGGGTGTTTGTAGAGGGAGTGCCCGTCCGGATCGTTCACGAGGGCGCGGCCGTCTTCGGTGGCGAGGTCGACCACGTCGACAAGATAAGGCCTGCCAGGACCGGCGCGGCCAGGGTTTACGCTGTTGACTGCGTGGGTTGGGAAGTCTTGGGTGACCGCCACGTGGTGGCAGAGACTTATACGCAAGTGTTGGCGGGCGCCATCGTCCGGGACCTCGTGGACAAGTACCTGGCAACCGACGGCGTGACGTATACGGTCGAATCTGTCCAGAATGGGCCGGCGGTGACCGAGGCGGTTTTTAACTACGTGAAGGCCACCCCGTGCTTCGACACCCTGGCTGAGCGGGCCGGGTTCTCCTGGTGGATAGATGGGGACAAGGTGATCTACTTCTGCGAGAGGGCGACGTACCGTGCGCCGTGGGACCTCAACGACCCTGACCTGGTGAACGACCTGCAGCTTCATAAGAGCCGCGAAGGGTACCGCAACCGCCAGTACATCAAAGCGGGCAAGGACGTTACGGATTCCCAGGTCGAGAGTTTCAAGGGCGATGGCGTCAGCAGAACCTTCACTGTGGGCTTTCCTATGGCCCACGTGCCTGCGGTGACGGTCAACGGCGTGGCCAAGATAGTGGGGATCAAAGGGATCGACACGGACAAGGACTGGTACTGGAACAAGGGAGACGCGGTGCTCACCCAGGACCAGGCGGCGGTGGCTCTTGCCGCTACCGACACCCTGGCCATAACCTATCAGGGCTTCTTTGATGTGGTCATCCTCACGACGGACGAGGCTGCAATAGAAGGCCGCAAAGTCATCGAAGGTGGCTCCGGCTGGTACGAGTCGGTGGAGGATGAACCGTACCTCTCCTCGCGGGAGGCCGCGATCCAAAGTGGAAACGCCAAGCTCAGGCGCTACGCAAAGATGCCCGAGAGTATCACGTTCAACACATGGCACCCCGGACTCCGGGCGGGGCAGATCCTTTCGGTGAACCTCCCCGAAGAGGGCCTTGTCAACAAGGAGTACCTCATCGATCAGGTCGCGTTCTCGCGCATCGGCAAGCGCGGGACTCAGCCGGAGTACTGGCGGTACGACGTCAAGGCCGTCTCCGGAGAGGCACTGGGCGGCTGGGCGCGGTTCTTTCGCAACATGGCCACCCGCGGTCAGGCGTTCGTCATCCGTGAAAACATCCGGGAGGACCAGGTGCTCATCTACCTGGTGCAAGCGTCCGAGTCCTGGCGGTGGGCCGAGAACACGACCATCACCGTGAACGCATGCCCGATCCCGTCGGCGGCCCTGTACCCATCCGCGACCCTCTATCCCTGCTAAAAGCGAGGCGTTCGACATGCCGAAGATTTCCAGACTCGTGACCGTTGCGGACTCAGGCGTGATCCCCGTCATCGAGATTAAGGAGTCCATCCTGTGGTCGGGCTGGCTCCGCATCCGGGTATCTACGTCCACCAGGCAGAGGGTTTTTCAGTTCCATAACCTCATCACGGATCCGGCGCTTAACCTTATGCGAGACGCCCTCAGGGGCCTCGTGGCCGATCTGGAGATCAAGTACGTGGCTCTGGGCACCAGCAACACGGCGCCGGCTGCCGGCGACGTGGTTCTCGGTAACGAGGTCTTCCGTAAGGCTGTGACCAAAGACGAGGCGCCGGGTACCGGACAGGCCAAGACGGTCTGCTACGTAGCGCCTTACGAGGCCCTCCAGCAAATAGAGGAGATCGGCTTCTTCGCCGGCGCGGCCGCCACTGCGGCGACGAACTCCGGGATCCTGGTAGCCAGGGTGCTGTTCTCGCGGCTGAAGAATGAATTGGAGTCGTGGCAAATAGAGCGCACCGACTCCTTTGCCAGGGCGTAGGGAGGGCTAGATATGCCTGATTACACAAAGACAACCTGGGTGAGCGGCGCTGCTCCCGGCATTTCCGCCGAGAACCTTAACAAACTTGAAGGCCAGTATGACACGGTGAAGGCCGAGCTGCAGCGGGCAGACGGCACGTCGGCCATCCAGGCCCATGGATCTAACCTGGTCGCCGACAGTGTGACCGATACGAAGATCGGTAGCAGGACGGTCAACCCGGCCACGGCCACTGCCTACAGCCTGACCGGCCAGATAACCCAGCACCTCTCATGGATCGCCAAGAGCATCAAGGCGCTCAAGGGAGTCGCGGGCAACTGGTATGACGCCTGTTCAGGCACCATCGAGGGCATCTGGGCTAAGTTCCATGCGACCACTGGCCACAAGCACTCCGGGGCCGCTGGCGACGGGCCCAAGATACCTGTCGGCAACCTGGACACCGACGTCGCTACCCAGGCTGAGATGGACGCAAAACTCCATGCGACCACAGGCCACAAGCACTCCGGGGGTGCAGGGGATGCCCCCAAGAT
>JBBDIP010000046.1:0-17197 GCA_040880305.1 Bacillota bacterium | reverse complement strand
TGGGGCCTGCGATGGGTGTGGAATCACCCGGAAGTCAGCCTGCTGCTGTCCGGTATGGGGGCCATGGAGCAGGTCAAGGAGAACCTTCGCACCGCCGAGACCGCGCTGCCCAATTCCCTCACCGCAGATGAACTGGCCCTTTACGACGAGGTAAGGCAGTGCTACCGCAGCCGAACCAAGGTCAACTGCACCAAGTGTCAGTACTGCCAGCCGTGCCCCCAGGGCATCGTAATCCCCGAGTGGTTCGGGGCATACAACAGCGCTTTCATGTTCAACAACATGAACAGGATGGCCAACTTCTATGAACGCTCAAAGGCCCAGTGGGGAGACCCCGGCGCGTGCGTCGAGTGCGGCAACTGCGAGGAGAAGTGCCCGCAACGACTGCCGGTGAGGCAGCTGCTGAGAGAACTTCGCACTGACGCGACACCCAAGCAACAGTCACGGGCGGCCATTTCCGGGATGAGCACGTCTTTTAGCGATGCCATCGGTATCTTGAACTCGGGGAACCCAAAAGCGTAAGCCATCAGCTCGTACTGCTGGAAGTAGACAATCAGATTGTCATCGTAGAGGTAGAAGTCCTGTGCCGGGCACGAACAGGTCCTTGAGCGCGTAGCTCACGCCCGTTTTGATGTCCGCGGTATACCCGTGGCGGCCCGTAATACCGTGGGCGCCGCCGGTGTACAGGTAGTCATCGAATATGATGCTGAGCAGGCCTTTCTGGTTGTAGGCTACTCTATAGTTGAGGATTACCTGGGTGGGCCACCGAAGCTCTTCCGTTTCGATATTGGTTTTCTCACTCGCACAACCCTCTTCAACAGCGGGGCTGGTGCGATTGAGGAAGAACGCATCCATGGGGCCCTGCACAGTCGGGTCTAGCCCGACGATCTTCGGATACTGGATGTGTATCTGCAGCGTGCTCGTCTCCTGGCGCTCCCTCACAGTGCCGATTACCAATGAGAGAGACCACGTTGGTATCACCGACCAGCCTCCCAACGGCCCCGAGTGCCTTGCCCTCCAGAGTGAGAGCGATGTCGGTTCCCTGCGCCGCCTGCGCTGGCCCAAACGCCCCGCTCACGACCTTCCCAGGTCTTTGACGGAATGCCGTATGTATTTACCGGATACCGCACGTCGCTTACTACGGGTTCCTGAGCGAACGGTCCTCTAACCTGGATAGCTCCGTGGCAACCCAGGAATAGGTCTCATCGAGCTGCCCGTCGGTGATCAAATCGGCGCGGCGGCAGATGCGCCTTCAGGACGTTTCGGGGAGGATTCCGGGCTCCCCTGCAATAACTCACAGAGATAACAGGCTCTTGTGGATATGGGGGGCGCCATTGACCGGGTTCTTCAAGGAAGTTTACGAGATTGTGGCCGAGATCCCTCCCGGGAAGGTCGCTAGCTACGGGCAAATAGCCGCTATGCTTGGAAATCCCAGGGCGGCCCGAACCGTAGGCTGGGCGATGGCAGGTGCGCCACGGCATTTGCAGCTCCCGTGTCACAGAGTGGTCAATAAGGCCGGCCGGCTCTCGCCCGATCCTGTCTTCGGAGGCTACGAGGTGCAAAGAGCCGAACTCGAAGCCGAAGGGGTCATATTCAAGAGAGACGGACGGATCGATATGAAGAAGTGCATGTGGCGTCCAGACAAGGAGAGACAGTAGATGACTGGGCCTCAACTTCGCTGGAATCCGCTCTTGGCGACCTGGACCATGGTCGCGCCAAACAGGCAGGAACGGCCTACGGATGTGGGTGGCGCGCCCGCGCCTGAACGATGCCCATTCTGCCCCGGCTCGGGCAAGGTCCCATCCGAGTACTCGGTCCTGGCCTACGACAATGACTTCCCGGCCTTGACGCAGGACCCAGGGATACTCACGTCCGGAGAGGGAGCACCGGATGAGGCAGCAGGGCCCTACCACACCTCGCCCGCCTACGGCAGGTGCGAGGTCATTCTTTACTCCCCGGACCACGAGGCCGTCCTATCAGGGGTGACCACCGAGCACGTCACAAGACTCGTGGACTTGTGGGCCGAAAGGTCGCTCTTCTTGGCAAAGGACCCCAACATCAAATACGTGTTCCTCTTCGAGAACCGCGGCGCGGAAGTCATCGTAGCCAAACGCCATGTGACCATGGTTGCGGAACTGACGGCAGGCGAACGCCGCTCTTTGGCCCAGATGCTGAAAAACCTTGTCGCCGCCTTCGACCGCCTGTTCGGGAGACCTTTCCCCTACATGATGTGTGTCCACCAGGGACCGGTGAACGATCCTTCGTACGCGGACGCCGCGGACTACTACCACTTCCATGTCGAGTTCTACCCGCCGCTGCGGGACGCCGGCAAGATCAAGTACTACGCATCCTCAGAGATGGGCGCGTGGGCGGCCTGTAACCCTCTTTTGGTGGAAGAAACTGCGGTTAGGCTCAGGCAAGTCTACCGGGATGCGAGGTGCGACTGACCAATTGGACAAAGGCAAACGGACGCGGCTCATCGATGACTTCCTCGCTACCTACGGCGGAAAAGCCGGGGACGTGTGCTTCTTCTTCGCACCGGGCAGGGTCAACCTGATCGGGGAGCACACCGACTACAATGGGGGACACGTCCTGCCCGCCGCAATATCCACGGGGATCCGCGCCGCGGTGCGCTACACGGGTGGGCGGACCATCCGCTTCAGGTCAACCGACCTTCCCGGAGGCGCCTCCGTGGACCTTGATAGTGAGATCAGGTTCGACAAGCGGGACGAATGGGCCAACTACCCCAAGGGTGTGGCGGCGTTCCTGCTGCAAGAAGGCCGCGAAATCTCGGGTTGCGAGGTGCTCATTTCAGGCGACCTCCCGGTCGGCGCCGGACTCTCGTCCTCTGCCGCCCTCGAGGTCCTTACAGCTTACTTGCTGCTGTACCCTTCCATGGGCGACTCGGTGGACCGGATCTGGCTGGCCAAGGTCTGTCGGGCGGTAGAGAACCGCTTCGTTGGCGTGGCATGCGGCATCATGGACCAGTTCAGTGTGGCGATGGGCAGGAGGGACAACGCCATTCTATTGGACTGCTCCAAAGTGCAGCACACGTACATTCCCGCCAAACTGGGCCACTTCCGCCTGGTCATCATGGACACCGGCAAGCGCCGGCGCCTTGAAGACTCCAAGTTCAACCGCAGGCGCGCCGAATGCGACGGCGCTCTGGAGATGATCCGTCGCCACACGGAGGTCCCCAACCTTTGCGCGGCCACGCTCGACGACGTCGACGCCTACGTAAGCGACGACACGCTGAAGAAGCGGGCCAGGCACGTGGTGTCGGAGAACCTCCGGACGGTCCGGGCTGCTGCGATGCTGGCTGAGGGCGACCTTCAAGGGTTCGGGAGCCTGCTCACCGAGTCCCACAATTCGCTGCGCCGGGACTACGAGGTTACGGGTCCTGAACTCGATACTATCGTGGAGGAAGCGCTTTTCGTAGGCGGCTGTCTCGGGGCGCGGATGACCGGAGCGGGCTTCGGCGGTTGTGCCATCGCCCTTGTGAGGGCGTGGGAAGTGCTGGAGTTCGTCGATAGGGTCAAGTCCGGGTACCGTAAGAGAACCCATCTCAGTGCGTCCATCTACGACTGCGCGATAGGAGATGGTGTGCGTGCAGGGATCCCTGAGCTACCTGTTCCGCGGTAGGGAGTTCACCTGGGACTTCTTCGCGGTGCAGCCGGTCGAGCGCCTCGGCGTGAGCGTCCGTGGCGTCAAGCAGCGCGTTGACGATGGGTACCGGTTCACGCTGCTGCTTCAGCCGGCAGAAGAGATAGTGCTTCGCCGATTGTCGGTGGAGGTCCCTATCGACCTGGGCCCCTCGGCCCGGGTCTTCGTCAACGGCTTCCAGTCCTGGACAGAGAGCCGTGAGTATGAGCAGGACGAGAAGATCCGCAAGCTGTTCTGGCCGGCCAGGGTTCTCCTCGGGCAGTACGGCGACTACGGCCTATACCGTTACCCTTCCAAGCGGGGCAGATTCCACGGGTGGACATATTCCTACATAACTTCCTCAGGCTCCCTGGACTTCTTCGGCTCGCTTTCCGAGCGCGACGGCTACACCTTGTTCGAGTACGACTGCTCCCGCAAGATCCTGCGCATCAGCAGGGAGTGCTCGGGTTTGCACATCAAGAGCCAGTTCAAAGGATTGGATTTCCTACGCTTGTCAGGCACGGAGGACCAGGTTTTCGACGCCTACTTCCAGGCCTATCTCGAGGAGAAGGGGCCCCGCCCGGCCCTGCCCGATCCGCTCACCGGATGGACAAGCTGGTACAACTACTTCACGGCAGTGTCTATGGACGCCGTTACCGCTAACCTGGAGGAGTTTCGCAAGCGCGAGGTCCCTATCGGCCTGCTCCAGGTGGACGATGGGTGGCAGCCGGCCATCGGCGACTGGCTTAGTTCCAATGAGAAGTTTCCCCTCGGCATGGCAGCTGTTGCATCGTCGGTGAAGACTCTACCCGGCCCCGCCAAAGCCGGGCTCTGGCTTGCCCCGTTCATCTGCGAGAAGAAATCCGCTCTTTGGAAGGAGCACCGCGACTGGGTCTTGCGCGACAGGAGAGGAAAGCCGGTCCGCGCAGGGTACAACCCAAACTGGAGCGGTTGGTTCTACGCGCTGGATTTCCACAACCAGGAGTTCCGTGAGCACCTTCGCCAGGTTTTTCGGACCGTCCTGGACGAGTGGGGCTTCGACCTCGTGAAACTGGACTTCCTTTATGCCGCGGCCTTGATGCCGGCCCAAGACAAGACCACGGGACAGATCATGACTGAAGCGATGGAGTTTCTCCGCTCAGTATGCGGGGACAAGTTGATCCTGGGGTGCGGAGTTCCCCTCGGCCCCGCGTTCGGAACTGTGGACTACTGCAGGATCGGCAGCGACGTGGGCCTCCAGTGGGAGGACCGCATGCTCAAACTGGTGGGGTACCGCGAAAGAGTCTCCACCATCAACTCCATAACCAGCACCATTGGGCGCAGGCATCTGAACGGCAGAGCGTTTCTGAACGATCCCGACGTGTTCATCCTTCGCACTCCCCACCAGGAGATGACGCCCGACCAGAAGATGACTTTGTTCCGGGTCAACCTCGCCCTGGGCGGGCTCGTGCTGACCTCGGATAACCTGGCGGATTACACCGAGGCCGAGCTCAGCGCCTACCTCTCGGCTTTCCCGTTCGGGAAGAAAACCGTGCGGGGCGTGGAGAAACACGGCGGCGCCTACCTCATTCGGTTCGACTCGGGCGAGGGCCACAATGTCCTCATCGCCAACCTGAGCGGTAGGCCACAGACGCTTTTGGCTCAGCCGGGCAGCTACGAGTACGGCGCAGTGGACGGGGCCGACGCGGATGGACGGTTCACGCTCAGGCCGTTTGAGTCGAAGGAGGTAGCAAAAGCAGAGCGATGAATTCTCGAGATAAAGGGTTTCACCAAGGAGTTCGCCACCATGCTGACGCTGGTCCTTGGGATCGGCGCGAAGGCTAGACCCGTCCTACCGGAGCGTAGTAGACCACGAACTCGCCCTTGCCGTCCAGCCCCAAGAGATGGTCAATCTCCACCTGCTTATACGCCCCGATGCCGCAGGTCCCGCATCCGATCGCTTCGGCGCCCAGGTACAAGTTCTGGCACACGTGGCCGGCATCGATGAGCATCACCCGCGCGCCTTCGCGCTGATAGCGCCACTCGTTTCGATAGGCGTTAGCAGCCCAGATGAACACCGCCGAGGCGTCGACGATCCACTTGATCCCGCCGGAAATCTCGACCATGCGCGAGGCGACGTCCGGCATCAAGGCCACCTGGACCAGTTTGTGGGATAAGGCCAGATACCGGTAGATTCCGGGCTCCAATCCGGTCACGTGCGACACCGCTATGTACGTCTCGTAAGGGTGGCGGGACCCGGCCGACGGCACGGTCCGAAAAGTCCTTCCCGGGATGACCTCCCGCACGCCCTGAGTGGCCCAGAGTAGGAACGCCAGTTCCTCCAGCGACAGAGGTTCAGCGGTGAACTTGCGGCGGCTGCGCCTATCGGACATGCACGCGAAGATGTCCGGCTTCACGATGACCTTGGGGTCGGGCTTGGGCAGGTCGAAGACCGGCGCCGACGGGTCGGCGGGCTTTTCGAAAGGCGGCTGCGGCAACCCCTTGATCTGATCCGACTCGACCGGGGATGCGTAAAATCCCGACTGCATAAAAAGTCGCTTCTGATCCATAGGTTCCATGTTCTTCGCTCCTTCGGAGATGAGATTTCCTTGACACTGGGACGGGATAGTCCTAAAGTCATTCCAGGATCGTTTCTCCAATGATCGCTTGGCACCTTTAAGTTTGACCCGGAGAGGTCAAGAAGGAGCACCGATGACGTCAAATCGTGGAATGTCGCGCGCCCGTGCAAGAAAATGCGGTGGGCGCGTTTTTCATTTCTCCACTCCTTCACGCATGACCCCTCCGCCGGCAAGTCTGATCACCTGCGGGACAAGAGGGGGATTCCCATGCGTGGAGTGCTTTGCCTTGAGGATGGCTTCTTCGTCCGGGGAGAACTGCTGAACTACACCGCTGAGACAGCCGGTGAAGTGGTCTTCTTCACCGGGATGACGGGTTACGAGGAAGCGCTGACCGACCCGTCCTACTGCGGGCAGATACTGGTCTTCACCTTCCCCATGATAGGCAACTACGGCCTGCCTGCCGGCTCCGGCCAGTCCTCGCGCATGATGGTGCGCGGCCTGGTAGCGCGAGACATCTGGGAGAGCCCGGCGGGATACGACGGGGTGAAGTCCCTCGGTCGCGGGCTTTTGGATGACAGCCGCCCTGCCATCTACGGACTGGATACCAGGGAACTGGTCCTCCACTTGCGGGAACACGGCTGCAAGAAAGGCGTCATCGCCGCGCTCCCCGAAGGAGGCCTGGTCCCCTCTGAAATAGCCCGGCTAACGGCTAAGGCCGCCAGGTTTGACATGAAGCGGGTTGTGGAGGAAGTGGCTTGCCAGGAAGTCAGCGTGGAGGGAAACCAGGATTCCCCGCGGGGGACGTGCGTCCTTCTGGACTTCGGGACCAAAACCGGGATAACGACCGAGCTGCTAGCCATGGGCTATCGGCTCGTGAGAGTGCCTCCCGAGACGCCCGCTGCCGCGGTCCTCGCCTGGGCCCCAGACTGCGTCGTGTTCGCCAACGGCCCTGGGGATCCCGAGGATAACCTTCAGGCCATCGAGACTGCCCGCTCCCTTATCGGCGAGGTTCCCGTTTTCGGCATATGCCTGGGCCACCAGATAATCGCCAAGGCCGCGGGTGCCCGGATAATCAAGCTCAAGTACGGCCACCACGGCGCCAATCACCCTGTAAAAGACCTGGTCACGGGCCGCGCGTTCGTGACCTCCCAGAACCACAACTACGCCGTTCACGGACCGTCACTTCCCGCGGGTGTATCTATCACCCACCTAAATCTGAACGACGGTACTGTCGAAGGACTGGAGATCCGCCAGAAGGCAGGGGGAAAGGTCCTCGCAGCCTCGGTGCAGTTCCACCCCGAAGGCGCGCCGGGGCCGGCGTACCGCCAGTTCTGGGCCCGCCTTGAAGGAGGATACGTCCATGCCTAAAGACCACAGTATCCACAAAGTCCTGGTTGTGGGCTCAGGCCCGATCGTGATAGGCCAGGCGGCCGAGTTCGACTACTCGGGCACGCAGGCCTGCCGCGCCCTCAAGGAGGAGGGCGTCAAGGTCGTCCTCCTGAACCCCAATCCGGCCACCATCATGACCGACCGGGATGTAGCGGACAGATGCTACCTTGAGCCGCTTACCCTTGAGACTGCGAGCAAGATCATCTTGAAGGAACGTCCTGACGGCCTCATCGCAACAATGGGAGGACAGGCCGGACTCAACCTGGCTATGGAGCTGCACGAGGCAGGGATCCTCGACCGTTGCTCTTTGAGGGTTCTGGGGACGGGCGTCGACGCTATTCGGAAAGGCGAGGACAGAGAAGTCTTCAAGCGGACAATGGTCTCCCTTGGCCAGCCGGTCCCCGCGAGCATGCCAGTGACGTCGGTGGGGCAGACGGCGGAGGTCATGGAGAAGGTGGGGCTCCCATGCGTGGTGCGTCCCGCGTTCACCCTGGGCGGTACGGGCGGCGGGCTCGCAAGGACCCTAAGTGAATTTGAGGTCTGCCTGGAGAGAGGCCTCGCGGCCAGCCCAGTCCATCAGGTCTTGGTCGAGGCGTCACTCTATGGCGAGAAGGAGATCGAGTTCGAGGTAGTGCGCGACGGCGCTGGCAACGCAATAGCGGTCTGCAGCATGGAGAACCTGGATCCCATGGGGATCCACACCGGCGACAGCATCGTGGTCGCCCCCACGCTCACTCTGGACGACCGCCTCTACCAGAAGCTCCGCGCCGCGGCGCTGGACATCGCCTCCGGACTGGGCATCCAAGGAGCCTGCAACGTTCAAATGTCGCTCTGCCCAAAGACGGGGGACTACTACATCATCGAGGTCAACCCGCGCGTCTCCAGGTCGAGCGCCTTGGCGTCAAAGGCAACCGGGTACCCCATTGCCCGCGTCGCCGCCAAGATAGCGCTTGGCTTTAACCTCGATGAGATCGCCAACGAAGTGACCGGCAAGACCACAGCCTGCCACGAGCCCGCGATAGACTACGTGGCGCTAAAGATCCCCAGGTGGCCGTGGGATAAATTCCCTGGTGGCCCGAGGGATCTGGGGCTGCAGATGAAGTCCACCGGCGAGGTTATGGCCATTGGCAGGACCTTTGAAGAAGCGCTGGGCAAGGGCATATCCTCCCTGGACCAGAGGGGGACCTTGTGGGACGTCTCCGAGGGCCCCCTGGATCGCGACGAGATCCGGCGGAGGCTGAGCCAGCCTGACGATACCCGGCTGTCGTGGGTGCTGCGGGCGCTGCGCGAGGGCTTCGACTCTTACGAAATCGCGGCAGAGACCGGCATCGACCGCTTCTTCGTGGAGCGTATGGCCAGGGTTGTCGGGGTCGAAGGGGAGCTACTCGGCTTGGCGGGGTCGCCTCTCGAGGCGCTGTCAGATACCGCGCTGCTTCGAAGATCCAAGTCCATGGGTCTTTCCGACGTGCGCATCGCTCAGCTGCTGGGAGTCAAGGAGCAGGCCGTAAGCGCGGCCAGAGTTCGGGCCGGAGTCCTGCCCGCATTCAAGATGGTGGACACGTGCGCGGGAGAGTTTGAAGCCCGCACTCCCTACTACTATTCCACCTACGATGGCGCAGGCGAGACGCAGTCCGGGGACAACTCGCACTCTCTAGAGTCACGTCCCCCGGTCATCGTCCTGGGCGGTGGGCCGATCCGCATAGGACAGGGCATCGAATTCGACTACTGTGCGGTACACGCCGCTTGGGCGCTGGAGGATGAAGGCTACACCTCGGTCATCGTCAACAACAACCCCGAGACGGTCTCGACTGACTTCAACACCGCCAGCCGGCTTTACTTTGAGCCCCTCACCTTTGAGCACGTCAAGACGATTGTCGACACCGAGAAACCGGCGGGCGTCCTGGTGGGGTTCGGCGGACAGACAGCGATCAACCTGGTCGAATCCCTCACTGAGGCGGGCGTCAACGTCCTCGGCACCAGCCCAGACGCCATCGACGCTACCGAGGACCGGGGCAGGTTCGTGAATCTGCTCCACGACCTGGGAATCCCCGTGATCCCCGGCACCATCGCCTACACAAAGGAACAGGCAACGAACGCCTGCGGCATCATCCATTTCCCGATTGTGGTCCGCCCATCGTACGTCCTTGGCGGACGCGGGATGGCGATAGTCCAGGACCAGGACGAGCTCCTTGCGTTCTTCGACGAGGCAACCGAGGAGGCGAGAGGCCACGGAGTCCTGGTCGACAAGTACATTATGGCTACCGAGGTGGAAGTGGACGTGGTCTCGGACGGCGTGGATTCTTACATCCCCGCTATATTGGAGCACGTGGAGAGGGCGGGCGTGCACTCGGGGGACTCCATCGCCCAGATCCCGCCGAGGACCCTATCCGAGACGGTCAAATCCAAGATAGTCGAGTACACCCAAGCGCTCTGCCGTGCCCTCCCCGTGAAGGGCGTCGCCAACATCCAGTACATCGTTGACGGCGACACCGTCTACTGCCTGGAGGTCAACCCGAGGGCGTCCAGGACCGTGCCTTTCGTGACCAAGGTTACAGGTTTCCCCCTAATACATGTGGCCACGGGGCTATCGCTGGGCAGGAGCCTCAAGTCGTACGGCGTCGCCGGCGGATGCGGTCCGGAACCCCATGTCTGCGCGGTCAAGATGCCGGTGTTCTCCTGGTCCAAGATGCGCGTGGACCCGGTTGTCGGCCCTGAGATGAAGTCAACAGGGGAAGTGATGGGGATGGGCGCCAACCTGGAAGAAGCGCTGTTCAAGGCGTTCACGTCCCTCGGCGTCGCACATCTTGGGACCGGAGCCGGCGCCCTGCTCACAGTGGCCGACAAAGACAAGCCGGAATGTCTTGAGGTCGCCAGGGCTCTCCTCACCGCGGGATGGACGCTGTACGCAACAAAGGGCACGGCCCGGTATCTGGCGGACGCCGGCGTTCAGGTGCGGACAGTGCGGAAACTTAGTGAGCCTGAAGTCGAGTCGCACACCCCCGATACCTGTGACATACCTAGCATCCCTCAAGTCGTTGCTAAGGGGCACGTCCAAGTCGTCATCAACACCTTTACCAGGGGCGGACACGAGGAGCGTGACGGCTTCAGGATACGGGCGTTGGCGGTCCAGCGGAACGTCCCTGTGCTGACCTGCCTCGAGACTGCGGCGGCGCTGGCCAAGGCCGCGTCCGCGGGGGGGGAGCACGGAGTCATGGCTATCCAAGACGTAGCTCCCTGCGAAGCCTAGTTCATACGACCCGACACGACCCCACTCGCGGCCGCAACTGCCATTTTGTCGTGCTTTCTTCGGAAAGCCTGCCATTTTGGCAGGCTTCTTCAGCCAAACCGGTCAGTTTGGCAGTGTTCTGCGAGAAAGCCTGCCGACCTGACACCTATCGGCCAGGATCACTGCCAGAGGTGACAGTCTGGCCTCCTCCGGCCACGCCCTGAAGGTAGAAACATCCACGCGCACGGCTCCAAGTTCAAACCGGGCGAACTCGTAAAGGTAGCGACGGGCAAGCCGCTGTCGACCGGTCCCTACCTCCGCTACATAACCAGGAAGTTCACCGAGATCTACGGGTTATAGGAGCACAACAGGTTCAATCGCACTCGGGAAGGGGAATCCGGGCCGAACTGGACAGTCTGCCTGGCTACCTTCATCTGCGATGAGACAAGCCCCGGCACGCCGGTATTGAGGTTCCGGTCGAACCTGGGGAAGTTGGAGCTGGAAACGTCGAGCCGGATCCGGTGCCCCTTGTCGAAGACGTGCCCGATCCCTAGCAGCCGGATGATCACCTGCACACGGCCTGGACCTGTTATCCGACAGATGGAGTCGGCCACAATTCTGGGTGTGCCGTCGATCCCGACATCCACGAGTTTGGCGGTGAAGTCGGTCGAAGGAGCGTCGGTTTCCACGTACAGGTCGACCTGCGCTGGCCCTAGAGCCACGACCGGTTCCCTGAGTCCCCGGCCTTGGAAGACTAGCACGTCGTCGCGGTTTCCTGTGGTGACAGGAGCCGGCCCCGGATTCAGCCCTGCTCGGGGGAACTCCCAGAGCGCCCCGCCTTCAGTAGGGACGGGGTCCGACGGATCGTAGACGTAACTGAGGCGTCCCGCCTCTCCGGGCTCCGGCTCAAGCGATCCAGCTCCCAGGTACAGGTCATAAGGCAGCGCGGCGGGATCGGGCCATGCGCTCATTCTCACCCACCCAGGCCCAGGAACGTACGCTGAGACCGGAGTGGCAAGATCACTGCAGAGTTCCTGCCCCTTGAGATGATGGTCGAACCATTGGAGCACTCTAGCGCTGAAGGCAGAGGACGCGCCGGGACCGTAGTCTGCGTACTCGTTCTTCGTGGCCTCCGATGCCATCCCGTTGTGTGACCAGGGACCCAGGAACAGGGCTTGGGGCTTGGCGCCTGGACGGGCGGATGCTTCCCAGGCGAAGAGCGACGAATCCAGCATGAAGTCCCAAAAACCCCCAAAATGAAGGCCGGGGACGTTCAGCGAGTGGTACACCTCGGCAAAGTCGTTCTCGGCCCAAATCCTATCCCGGTCCTCGCAGATAGACCGCCATAGGGGAGAGTCTATACCGACCGAGTCCAGGGCGTCATTGAGCGGCAGGTACCTGTAGATGGACCTCCAGTCTAGCTCCCTAAACCGCGGGTGGCTGAGCGCCGTCCAGGGCAGATTGTGGTGGAGGCGGAGTGCCCCGTCAACGTGGAAGAGGGATCGCCCGCCGAGCACTGGGGCCACCCATACTGCCGCCTTAACGTTTTCGGGGAAAGATAGGGCGATACCCAGGGAGGCCGCGGCTAGATAGCTTATCCCGAGGAGTCCGAGGTTGCCGTCGCAGAAGGATTGCTCGAGTATCCACCTTCCCGTATCGATTGCGTCCGGCACCTCTTGCTTCAGGAACGCGAAGACTCCGCCGGATTCCCCCGTACCCCGAACGTCCTGTACCGCAACCGCATAACCGCGCTGCACCATGCCGGAAAGTCCTCTCGCCATGCCCGCTTTGGAGTACGGGGTCCTGGCCACGATGACCGGCCACGGTCCTGATCCATCTGGAGTTTCAACCTGCGTGGAAAGGAGGACGCCGTCAGCCGTCCTCACCTCAAAGACTTTGTTCACAGTCATGCCTCCCGTCGATTGCGCTCCACACTGCCGGTTTGCGATTCCGCCTGCCTGGTGGCCAGCCGTCCCCCTTCGCCAATCTCGTACTGCGGTCTTCCGTACAAGTGCTCTTGCATGAAAGCCTGGACGTCCGGACCCGGCAGGCACGCCAATGCAGCCTCGATGAAGTCGCGGGTCGTCATGGACCGGCCGCCAAAGTCGCGGAGGCACATTGCTTGCAGCATCCGCACGGCTTCGGGACGTCCAAACGCCTCCTCAAGCGCCAGGACTTTGGTGAAGTCCGCAAACCCTTCCGACAGCCACCCTTCGTTGATTGAGTCTGAGGTCACCACGTTCCCCCACATACTTCACGGGTGTAAGCGGAGGGTTTTGGGAGACCTCTTTACTCAGGGCGATGAAGGTTGGGACAATTCTCTCAAATTTGCCTTTCGGCATTGACATCACGTTCCTGTTAATTTCTTGAATATCCATATTGATAATATCAACATGATTCGTTCGCGGTCAACGCTTATATTGAACAAGGAAACTGACCACTAGCGTGGAAACACTGTATGGGTGATGAAATGGGTCGGAGCAAGGTTAAACCCAAGGGTATGCCCAAGGGAGCGCCCAAGGGCGGCCCAACGAACCGTGTCGTGTGGGCAGCGATCCTGCTATCCCTGGTGGTTGCGGTGGCATTCTATGTGAGACGAGAGGCAGCTAAGGAGGTGTCCGGAACGCCGGACGTAGTCAAGATCGAGACAAGCAAGGGGCTCATAGTCATGGAGGTCTACCCTGACCTTACGCCAATTACCGTGGCCAACTTCGAGAAACTGGCCAACAAGGGCTTCTACGACGGGCTCATCTGGCACAGGGTGGAGGATTGGGTGGTGCAGACGGGGGATCCTCAGGGAACCGGCTACGGCGGTTCAGAGGAGACCATCAAACTGGAGATCAACCGCAAACTCTCAAACGTGAGGGGCGCCGTTGGGATGGCCAGGTCGGCGGACCGGAACTCGGCATCGTCCCAGTTCTACGTACTTAGGCGTGACGCGACGTCGCTTGATGGCGACTACGCCATATTCGGCAAGGTAGTGACCGGGATGGACGTAGTCGACAAGGTCGCCATCGGCGACAAGATGTTGAAGGTCACCGTAGAACCCGGTACCCCCGCGAAGTAGGTTACGGTAAGTTATAGAGGGTCGCGGTAGGTTACAGTATGCTACATAGGGAAAAGGCCGGGCCAATATGACCCGGCCTTACCGATCTTACTTACCTAAGGCCGCGTCCAAAGCCCACTCGATGTCGAGTTCCTGAGCCCTAGCGCGGCTGGGGATGCCGGTCTCCCTGTCCCAGCCCATCATCTCGTAGTAGTCTCGCTTAGCCTTGTCGACCTGCTCAACCGTGGGCGCGACGCCGGTGAGGGGACCGCTCACGAAGGCCTCGTGAAAGCGCTTCGGCAGGACGTCGTCCTTGTCGGTGAAGCCCTCCCGGATATTGAAGAGCCTTGCCAGAGTCATAGCGCGCTCGCCGGCCTTGACCAACTCCCAGAGGTTGCAGTTCCAGCCCGTAGCGGCACGGACCATTGCGATGACGTCGTCGTCCGTCCAAGTCACGAAGTCGCAGATGCCGACGCAGTTGCCAAATTGCCTGCGTGAGAGCATGTAGGCCAGCAGCCTCACCTTTCGTGGACCCAGGTCGTCGGTTGGGAGCGGGTCCAGGATCCCGTAGGCCCTGGCGCTCTGGCTCCCTTTGACGTAGCCCGTGTCGTGGATGTTGTGACAGTGGTCCGCGCCCGTCGGGGACAAGGCGTATCCGACCCCCAACCCCATCTTGAGCCGCGGCTCGTGCATGGGGCTCTCTTGACCTTTTACCTGCATGGCGAAGTCTTCCGAGTTATGGCCAATCTTGCGGGCCGCCCTCAAAGTGCCCTCGGCCAGCAGATCGCCGATCCCGTCGCGGCGCGCGATCTTCTGGAGAAGCGCCAGCATAGCCTGGGGATTCCCGAACCGGGCGTCGATCCCGTCCATCTGGTCTTTGGTCAGGAAACCCTTCTCGTAGCACTCCATGGCGAAGCCCACGGAGACGCCCGCAGAAATGGTGTCCAGCCCGTAGGCGTTGCAGATCTCGTTGCCCTTGCATACGGCGGGCAGATCGTCAATTCCGCAGATGGATCCCAGTGATCCCACCGTCTCGTACTCGGGGCCGCCGTACTTTGGGTCCACGTTGTACGGTTCGCCGGTCTTCACAACCCTCTTGCAGTGGACCGGGCAGGCGTAGCAGTTGTCGCGCTCGACCAGGACTGTGTCGCGCATCGTCTGGCCCGAGATCTTCTCATTGCCATCGAACTGGCCGAACTGGAAGTTCTTCGTCGGCAGGGCGGACTGGTTGTGCAAAGACACCACGCCGCCGGCGGTCCCGGTATCCTTGAAACCCTCCCACTCGGCCTTGCGGTCGACGGCCATCGATTTGGCCAGGTCAATGACGGTTTTAGGATCGGCCTCGTCTACCTGAAGGGTGCCGCGGACTGCGATTGCCCGCAGGTTCTTGGACCCCATGACGGCGCCCATGCCCGACCGCCCGTAGGCGTGGATTATGTCGTTCAAGATGCACGCGTAGCGGACCTTGTTCTCACCTGCGATGCCGCACTGGGCGACCCGGAGGCGGGGCTCGCCGACCTCCTGCCTGATGACGTCCTCTACCTCGGCGGTTGTCTTTCCCCAGATGGAGGCGCCGTCGCGGATCTCAACCTGACTATCTTTAATATAGATGTAGCAGGGAGTCTCCGACTTACCCTCCACGATGACGGCGTCGAAACCGGCATGCTTCAGCTCGGCGCCCCAGAAGCCACCCGCCTCCGAGAATCCGATGGCGCCTGTGAGCGGGGATTTTGCACCTACGCTGTTGCGGCCCGACCCAGCCAGGGGGTGTCCGGTCATAGGGCCGAGGGCAAAGATGAGCTTATTGTCGGGGCCCAGGGGGTCTACGCCCTTGGAAACCTCCTTGAGCAGGTAGTATCCTATGAAACCGGTGCCACCAAAGTACCTCCTGTAGAAACCCTCTTCCGGAGTCTCCACAGCGATGTTGCGGTTCGAAAGGTTCACTCGCAAGAGTTTCCCTGCATAACCGTTCATTTTGAGGCCATTCCTCCTTGCCTTGACTCCGTTCTACCGCCTAGCCTCCGCCGACAGGGCTCATTACCCCCACCTTGTCGCCAGGGGATAGCATGAAGTCCTCGCTCACCAGCACCTCGTTGACCACGATGAGCCAGATGTCCTCATCGGGTATGTTTAGGCGCGTAAGCAGGGCTTGTACCGTTTCGCCGTCCAAATAGGGCACTACGGCGACGTCTCCTTGGGGCAGGAGACGCTTGTGGCTACCGTAGACCCTCACTTCCACGTTTTTCTCGTCTGGGGATTACGGTGTTTTGGTCCCTGTGTTGGCCATGATATCCCTCCGGTCCTTGACCCAGTCGCTTAGTCATACTTCGCCACCGCCTGCCCGCTTCCTCGTCTTTCTGGAGCGCCGGATCCGGCCTCTCGGCGATGTCTCACCCTCGCCAGATTGCTCCACGCGGCCCCATAGCACACCTGCGGTGCGCTGATGTACTAAGACTGTACTAGACGGTAGACAAACCGATGGAAACTGGTTTATTATGCCAGTAAAGCGACGGCTATAGTACGAAACTGCATCTATATGTGCGGTTGTAGCATGTAAAAGGGAGGATCCGGTATGAAGAGCGTATTGACCCCTGATGAGGTGGCCAAGGCGCTGGGCCTCTCCCGGCGCACGATGGTCTCCTGGCTAGAGAGCGGGAAACTCCCCGGGATCAAGGTGGGCAACCGGTGGAGGGTCAAGGAGGAAGACCTGGACAAGTTCATCGACGAACCCAACATGTACTTCAATGACTACATACATAGGGCGAGGTTCGTAGAACTGCAGAAGCGAAGCCAGGCTAAATCCCGCGAGCTCGTGTCATGCATCTACATCCTGGCTTGCTTGGCAAAGCCCCTGGACGAGTTCGTTGCAGAGGGCGAAGTGGATGTTGCGGGCATCAACAGGGCCACGCGTTTCTGGGGGCCCCTTGAGCGAGCTATGGTTAGGGCCGCGCTGTCCCTATACGACCCACGGGAGAACGCCACTATTAATGAAACCTTCGGGAACCTCGACGACAAGAGCCGGCAGGTGATGCAGCAGGCGCTTCGCCTGCGCTGGTGATCGGCGCAATTGTAGCCCAATCGTGGCTCAATTTGCCACGCCCAGTTCACATTCTGCCTGTTGCATCGCCATTTTCGTTGTGCTACTATTAAGACCGCCTCGCGAAAAGCGGGGCGCGTTAATCAGAAAACGCTTCTTCGCATACGATGACTCGCATACGATGATAGGATAGCGAAAAAGCGTTGACGGACAGGTCAAATGCGAGTAAAATAAGGCCTGTTGTCGCTCGGTCCTTGAAAACTGAACAGCGTAGAGAACCTTTGAGCAAGTAGGGATAACGA
>JBBDIP010000045.1:0-18521 GCA_040880305.1 Bacillota bacterium | reverse complement strand
GTTTCAACCCACGCCTCCGCACGGGAGGCGACCTGCGTTGGGATAGGCGAGGGCGAGGCTTCATGTGTTTCAACCCACGCCTCCGCACGGGAGGCGACCCCAATGCCGCCCCTCTCCTTCAAGTGCTGACAGCAGTTTCAACCCACGCCTCCGCACGGGAGGCGACCCGGCAAGATACTGCCCTAAGCATCAACAGTACGAGTTTCAACCCACGCCTCCGCACGGGAGGCGACGTGCGTAAGGCCCGTCACCGCATCGCCATAGAGGTTTCAACCCACGCCTCCGCACGGGAGGCGACCTTGACGGGGGTTTTACGGTCCTACATCCAAAGTGGTTTCAACCCACGCCTCCGCACGGGAGGCGACACCTTGATGGACATCTCGGTGCTCCCTCCTAAATGTTTCAACCCACGCCTCCGCACGGGAGGCGACCTGTGTGGCAACGTCGGTGTCCAGGTTGCCAACCGGTTTCAACCCACGCCTCCGCACGGGAGGCGACCTTGGCCGAACCACTGACCACCAAACGTGGTGAGCGTTTCAACCCACGCCTCCGCACGGGAGGCGACTAGACCGCATCACCGCCCACCTAGTAGATGAGCGGGTTTCAACCCACGCCTCCGCACGGGAGGCGACTGAATGCCCACAAGAGACCTTGTAGGCATTGATCTGTTTCAACCCACGCCTCCGCACGGGAGGCGACGAAGATGGCCTCTAGCAGGGATGATACGTGTAGCGTTTCAACCCACGCCTCCGCACGGGAGGCGACTTTAGGCCCTCTAGCAGGGCAAATAGATTGTTTTGTTTCAACCCACGCCTCCGCACGGGAGGCGACTTGGGCACCCCTGCGCTGCTCGTCGCCAGGACCCGGTTTCAACCCACGCCTCCGCACGGGAGGCGACCTCGCTAGACTACATGCTTGCACCAAAGAGGGAGTTTCAACCCACGCCTCCGCACGGGAGGCGACTTGGGCCATTTTGCTGGGAGCCAAGGCTATATGGGTTTCAACCCACGCCTCCGCACGGGAGGCGACTGGGCACCCTGTGACCGCTCGTCGCCAGGACCCGTTTCAACCCACGCCTCCGCACGGGAGGCGACTGGAGTCGTCGTCCGCCAGGACATGGTCGGGATTGTTTCAACCCACGCCTCCGCACGGGAGGCGACCCGCTGAGCTTCAGGACGCCATCGACACCTACCTGTTTCAACCCACGCCTCCGCACGGGAGGCGACTCTCTCCCAGCCTGTGCAAGGTCGTGGAATACGAGTTTCAACCCACGCCTCCGCACGGGAGGCGACTCTAGGATCTTGCGAGAGGAGTTCCCTGTCCTGAGTTTCAACCCACGCCTCCGCACGGGAGGCGACCCGTTCACACTTCTTTGGGTACAGGTGCTTGGGAGGTTTCAACCCACGCCTCCGCACGGGAGGCGACCTCGGCGCTCAGGCCAGGCGCCGCGCCCGGATTGTTTCAACCCACGCCTCCGCACGGGAGGCGACTCATTGGATGGAAAGCCGTACCTAGCCAGGGACTGAGGCGGCAATTCCGCGAACCCTGCGATCCACGGTGGTCATCGCCCCTGATGCATGAGTCCCCATGCCGCTGGATACCTGCAAGACCGACTGGCGCGAACTGGCCCGGCATTGCCTGCGAGCTAGAGGTTCGCGCTACACGACCATAGGTCCCTCAGGATCATAGGCGGGCTTGGCTCCCACATGCTCAACCCTCCTGTGCCAGTTGTTCCCGAGATTGTAGTAGCGCAAGCTATCCCTCTCCGGATCGATGATGCTCTCAAGCCTGCTGCGCAGCTCCGCCAGCTCCACGGGGTCGACTAGGCATTCGAAGACGGAGTGCTGCACCCTCTGGCCGCGGTTCACGCACTGTTTAGCCACTTGGCGCAGCCTTTTCCTCCCTTCCTTCGTTTCGGTATTGACGTCATACGTAACAAGGACCATCAACTTGACTCACCTCCCATGAGCGGTCGGGCCCCAACTAGACGTCCCTTACCTGATTAGGAACGGAGGGTAGCCGTCCAGATCCCCGCGAAGGTGCCTCGCCAGCAAGAGAGCCTGAGCATACGGGATGAGCCCAACGTTCATCTTCTCCTCCAAGAACGGGTGAGTGATTTCCTCCTGCTTTCGCTTCTGCCACTCGGCTATGACAGTCTTCATCACCGCCTCTTCCATGATCACCGCTCCCGATTCCTTCGTCACGAATCCGCCCCGGCTGACTTGTCCGTTATTGACCAGTGTGAGCACGAAACGGTCGACTAGATAGGGCCGCAATTCCTCCATGAGATCGAGGGCGAGACTGAGCCGTCCGGGACGGTCACGGTGGAGGACGCCGACTTGCGGGTCGAGGCCAACGGTCTCCAGTGCTGATGCGCACTCATGCGAAAGGATAGTGTAGAAGAACGAGAGCAGGGCGTTCACCGGGTCCAGGGGTGGCCGCCGGCTGCGCCCTCGAAAGCGGAAAGCATCGTCGTCGGCTGTGATTAGATGGTCGAAAACGGAATAGTACACGCGAGCTGCATCACCCTCCAGACCCCGCACCGCGTCGACATCAGCCTGCTCGTGAAGCCGCTCGCCATAGCTCAAGAGGCGTGAAGCGGCATCCGACACCTGCGTTACCCCACTCTTGTCTCTGTGGTCGCGTATGAAGCGCAGAAGAACGCTGCGGCTGTTGACGATCTTGCCTCCAACGAAGGCAGAAGCAAGTGTGCAGGCTTCCCCTACTCTGTCCGCCACGCGATACTGCTTCCGCCTGAGCAAGACGTTACCAGTCGCGGCCCCGGTCACCCGGCCAAGGAAGCGGCCGCTCTGGCTCAGGAAACATATAGCCACATGCCGCTCACAGCATAGGCCAAGCACTGCCGGGCTCGCCCCGACGTAGTTGAAACAGACGACTCCCTCGAGGTTGTGCACCGGCGCGCGGAACTTCTCCTCACCCGAAATCATCACGACGACGTTCTCGCCGTCCCGCGATAGCCTGGCGTCAGGCGACGTCACATAGAGCGTATTTAGGAGTTTCCTCACTTCGGCGGATCCCTCGCATCTTTGGACATCAACTGAACATATCTGCGGACATCCCTTCGCGTAGCCAACTTCGGAAGACAGAGATTGGCAAGCGAGCAGTTGTCACAAGCCTTCGTCCTGATTGGGAGAGGCGTGTGGCCGTCATCGTACAACCTGTGCATTTCGCAGGCCAGACCGACGACACGCTTCCGGAGCACGTCGTCAATCATGACAGCCTGCCTTCTCCGGGTGCGCCCGTAGTACAATGCACCTTCGCGGACGTCCACACCAAGCATCTCCTCCAGGCACATCGCCTGGGCGCATACCTGGACCAAGTCCCGGTCGTCCGGCTTGGGCTGCCCACGCTTATACTCGATCGGATACGGTTGCCACCTGCCGTCCCGTCCCTCGACGATCGTGCCCTCGCTATCGCCCACGCATTTGTGAAACTCGACTACATCGGCCACTCCGTAGAGCCCTAACTCACGCGAGAGAAGGGGCACAGACCTCGTGACGAGTGTCGTGCCCCTCGATTCGAAGAAAAACGGGTCATCTGCGCGGTCGTGCATTTCACGACCGTCGAATGTCAGCGTGTTCTCGGCCCACAGGCGCTCAATGTGGATCAAGGCGAACTGGCGCCTGCAGAACGCCAAGTGCTGGATGCCTGAGAGTGGCAGGCAGTCCTCCTCATCGTATGCCATCCCCTACATTCTCTCGGTCAACGTCACCGTCGCGGGAATGGCGTCCCGCTTGAGCTCCACGACGTAGTCAGAGAATGCGCGAGCGGGACGAGTGGAATCCAGCCGGCGCACTAGAACATTGTCGAAGAGTTGGTGAGCATGGACATTCCCAAGCTTCGTTGAATGCTGGAAAACGATGAGCTTGCGCGTTGCCATCTTGCCGCGTGAAGCCGACCGATCGTGTTCGAACATGTTCTCCAGGGACTGCCAGAACAGCTCCAGGTCATCCTGTGAGAAACCGGTCTGTTCTGCCAGCGGCGCTGACACGTAGCCCTCAGCTCTGTAGAGCCCGTAAGGAACGATGTGCTTTCGGCCCATCGTCCGCTCTTTGTCCACGTCCCGTTCGTTGGTGACCGCCATGCGTGTAATGCTGACCTCCTGGGGAACTATGGGATCAATGCTCCTGGCAAACCCCATCTGGACAGGACCCCGCACCTGCCCGCAGTTGACCTCTGTCATCATGACAGCGCCGAAGGTACGGATGTCGTAGAAGTTCTGGCACATGAACCCCCTGAGTTCCTTCGCCTTTGCCCGTGCCTTGCCCTCGGCGTCGTCCTTGGCCTTCTTGTCCTGGACGGTGGCCGGGACAACTAGACCCAGCTTCTCATATGCCAACTTGTGTTGATTGTTGAGGACCGCACCCTCCTGGACATAGATGTCGTGCCCGGGCAGGGGCTTCTTGCTGGCTTCGTCGGTCTTGACGAGGCTAACGTAGTTGCGAACCTTGCGCTTTAGGCAGACGTCGGTGACTAGGCCGAGGTTGGTCTCAGCATCCAGACGAGGCATGTTGCCGGCATCGGGATCGCCGTTTGGATTTCCGTTCTCCACGTCAAACAGCAGGACGAACTCGTACCTCTTGTCTACGGGAATGGTCATCTAGCTCTCCACCTTTCCTGTTGATGAGTCGGCCTTCGTATAGAGGGCGCTCTTCTGCTGGTAGTACCCAAGGGCGAACAGACCTTGCTGGTCTAGGTTCAGATGAGCAGGGAATGCATCGATGGCCTCCATCACTTCCTGAACACGCTTGTCCATCGACTTTCCGTACTGCGACTTGGCCATGTGGTGCTGAGCCAATCTGATGAGCACAGGGAAAACCGTCCCAGGCGTCGCTGAAGCGGATGCGTAGTAGCGGTCCTTGATGGTCGCGTTGATGCCCGGGTTCGCGTCCTGCTGCGCCTTCTCCAGTAGAGCGAAAAGACGGCCCAGCAGGTAGCCCGGGTTTCGGTTCTCGGTGTTAAGCATCTCTGTTAATGCCTCCTCCAGGGCTCTATCCCCGGTAATCCGCGCCTTTCTTCTCAAGTGAGCCTTGACGTAGGCTGCTCTAGGATAGGTGACTTTTCGCTCCAGTCTCGGTTGATCGGGGTTGTTAGCGTCGACCCTCATCCGCCCGATTATTGTGGCGTATGCAGATTGTGGATAGGCCCGGCCTTCCAGTATCGAGCGCATCAGGGAGCCTACCAGCACCTTCGGAATGCTATCACGCTTGCGGCTCACGGCTGGTGCCATTTCGAGCAACAGGCGACCTACGCTCACGGGTCGCTCGTTCTCACTGTGGACTATGGCCATGTCTTCGAAGTGCTTGCGGACGTTCTCCACGAAGCCCCCGAAGGTGTCAACGCGCCAGAAACGGATCGAGACCCGTGCAGCATTGGGAGCCAATCCCAGCATGTAGAAGCGTACCCCGGCGTCGAAGACGAGCTCCTCCTCATCTATGGGTCGCCCACGGATGATGCGTTCCAGCACGCTGTGGACCTGCCCGGCACCGCCTTCGTCATTGGAGACCGCAGGCTGGCCTTCTCGATCACCTTGCTCATCCTTGCCGTATGCGCCGACCGCGAGACCAAACAAGTCGAGCAGGAGATTTTCTTCTGGCCCGGCTCGCTCAGCCCAGAACACGATCGTTGAGTCCCCTGCCAGTATGTGGTGTCGCTCGCTTGCGGTAAGCCAGTTAAGAGCGGTTCCATATGCAAATGCCGCAGCTTCACCTACCGGTGAATTGTCACCCTGCTCCTTGCCGTAGGACTCGGCTGCCCTGAAGTTGAAGGACACCACGCTGGCTCCGGTAGACTGGGCGTCGCGAACGCCAGAGATGCTCTTGTGCAAACGCGCTATCGGACCCATCTTCCCAGTGACCAGACACTGGCCGTAGACGGTTCTTTCGGAAGCGGACGCTGCATAGGCTTCCCATACATCCATTACGTTAGGTCGCTCATGGACAAACCGGTCATCGCCTTCAAGCCGAAAGACCATGCTGCGACCGGTGTCTAGGGCTTCTAGGGCGTCGGCCAATCTCGGGTTGCCCACAAAGTCCTCCGGTTTCCACTCTCGGAGGAACGCCAGCACAGCTCTCGCGCCGACATCGTCGGAGTCTGCCAGGACGCGCTCATGGAGAGTCCTTGACAGGTCATGCCTCCTGGTTGCACGCCAATCGGCTTCATGTGTTCCCGGTCTTGCCCCCAAGATGTACTCGATGTTGTCACACAGGAAGCTTGGATCATCTCCAGCGGCCCGCTTTGGACGATCCGGGACCTTCATCTTAAGTCCGGCAATGCTCTTCCCTTTCTGAGATCCCAGTGGCACCGCCCTAACCAAATGCCCATCCGTGGAAATCTCCAGCGCGGCGACGGCACTGCTCTCGCAGTAGCCCGGCCGGGCCACTCCCGAGTCCGGGTCAGCGAGCAGCCTTTCGTACAAATCACACAGGGCGGCGAGTATCAGCGTCTCCACCCCCCTTGCGAAGGCCTGGGACATCGATCACGCCGTCGTGCATGGTCGCCCGGAAAAACCGCGGGGTCATTCCGTCTTCGAAGTCCAAATCCCAGAGCATCCACCCGAGGTCCCGTTCGCCCTTGTGGCAGGATTCCGGCACATCCCCGCCTTCTAGCAGGCGAAAACTCACCGGGAACTCCCTGCAGCCAAAATAGGGACGGTGGAAACACTGTCCTTCGCGCATTCGACGCACGGCCATGTTGTAGTGCTTCTCCTCAGAGTCCTGCTGACCGGCCTTGCCAGTCAATTCGAAGTGCGCTTCGATGACGTACCTGACATCCCGCAGGATAAGGGAGGCGCGCTGTTGCCTCTCCTTGGATGCGTACTGGTGCAGATCGACCTCCCGCCCCTTCATTGCCTCTCCAACAGTCCTGGACGGGATCTTCCCCTCTATCTCGTTCCGCCTCACAGAATCGAACCGGATCTCTTTCAGCACGTGGATCCTGTCGACCACCCACTTAATCGCGGGTTTCCAATGGATAGCTTCCAGGACTCCCCGTGCAGCCGACGGCGTCATCACATCGTAACTGACGCGTTCAGCCTTCATCTCGGGCCGCGTGAAACACGCATAGTCGCCCCAAACCAAGAGCCTGATCCCGTAACCCATGTTGGTCCCCCTTCCTAGCACCACGAGCGCCAGCTGCAGGTCAGACTATCCAGGCATCACTCCCTTTCGCTGTCTCAGACCTTAGGGCAAGTCCGTAATCCTGGTCATACAGCCGCATGTCCCGGAGTGCTGCGAGGCCGTCGATCTCCTCCACTGCTCCATTTTCCAGCAGCTGCCGGTACTCCCAGAACCTCACCGACACGGAATAGGGCTGCAGGCGTCGTGCACGCCTGCGGGAGATCCCTGCAGCCCTCACCTCGGCAAGGAGGCGCTTGCACTCGCAGTCATAGGGGACCACCAACCCCACAGTGTCATCGCCTATGACCTTGAACATCTCGGACACGTCACGGAACGGGAAATTAAGCTGTCCGGCTTCGACCTTTATCCTCTGCATGATGCCTTTGGCGTCCAACTGAGAGGGCTGGCCGGGGCTGCCATCCCGCTGCCCCTCGTAGAAGTACAGGTCACGGAAGTACTGCTCCACAGACACAAGATCCAGCGGGTCTGCCTGTCGCTCCAAGATTGCCGCCGCGATTGAGGCCGTCCGACGGAACCAAACGTGGGACATCCCCTGCTTACCTTCAGGGGTGAACACGACGACCTTTCCCTTCTTCGCCTTGCCCTCCCGGTTGCATCGGCCTGCCGCCTGGGCAATGGAATCAATACCTGCAATGGCCCTTACCACGACCGGGAAATCAACATCGACGCCGGCCTCAATGAGTTGGGTGGAGACAACCCTGCAGGTTTCGCCTCCCGTAAGGCGGGTGCGGATGTCGTCAAGCCGCTTCGCCCGGTGAACGGGACACATGGCAGCGCTGAGATGGTAGTGCCCTTCGTCTTCCCCGAGACTCTCGAACAGATGCCTGGCGTGAGCCCGAGTGTTGACAACGCACAGAACCTGCTTCTGTGCCAGCAGATCCGCCGCGATCTCCTCATCGCCTGCTAAACCCTTGTTCGTTACCTCGACTCTCTTCAGCGCCCTGTAGAGACCGGAGGCATCCCTGACGATCTCCCGGGGTTGAACAGCAGGTGGGAACAGGCTGCCCAAAGCCGGCTGGGTAGCAGAGCACAGAACGAGTGTAGCCCCGTAGTTGGTGACGAGCTCAGCCATGGCGGCCACGCAGGGTTTCAGGAGTTCCAGGGGAAGCATCTGAGCTTCGTCCAGGATCACAACGCTCTTGGCAATACTGTGGAGTTTACGACAGCGGGAAGGCTTGTTCGAAAACAGGGACTCGAAGAACTGGACGTTCGTGGTAACCACCAAAGGCATGTCCCAGTTCTCCTCAGCGAGCTCGATCCGGCTCGCCGATCCCTCATCTGGGTCTTCTATGGGCCTGACAACATTGCTGTGGTGCTCAAGCACAGCGTCCGCGCCGACTGCATCCCTGAAGACCTTCGCATTCTGGTCAATTATGCTGGTAAACGGTATGACGTAGATGACCCTCCCAAGCCCGTGGAGCCTGGCGTGCTTGAGAGCGAAAGCAAGGGAAGAAAGGGTCTTCCCACCCCCGGTTGGCACAGTCAGACTAAAGAGGCCCGGCGTCTGCTCGGCCGCAGCCAGACAGTCTTCCAACACCTCGGCGCGTTTGCGGTTTACGAACGTGGGCGGTGCGCTCACCCGCATCTTCTCAAGGTGCTCCATCAGACTCTGCTCCAACACCGGCAACGCCTCGGCCCCGCCCCGTAGGCGTGCCTTGACGGGTTCGAGGAACTGCTCAGTGTCCAGGAAATCGGCATCGACTAGACACGAGTAGAGCATCCGGGTGAAGAAGCAAGCTGTGAATCCGAGCGAGTCTTGCCCGTCCGATGGAGACACTGGCAGTCGCGGAGTCTGACCTGGCAGCTCGATCTCGCCTGTGTATGCAGAGAAGTCGCACAGGTCTTTCCGCCTAAGCCTGTCTTCCAGGCTTGTCCTATCCGGGTCGTTGCTTCCATTGGGAATGCCGCCATGATGCCCTGCTATGGCGTAGGCGATGAGACGTCCAATGAGTCCGTACTCTGATGCAGCGACAGTCGCCCCCGCAGTCGTGTGGTCCACGCGGATTCGGGAGTCCTCGAGCCGCTCTTGAAACTCCTTCGAGTACTTCCCAAGATCATGACATATGCCGGCGAGCCACGCCGCCTCGTCCGCTCCAAAGGCCGCGCCGAAATTCTTGGCCGTTTCTGCCACCGCATGTAGGTGATCCTCCAATGGCTGCCAGCTGCATTTGTCGGCTGACGCCGAGGAATGACCCCAGTAAGTCACGTCAACTCACCTCCAGACTGTCACATGTTCGGACCGCCAGTCCCATCCTACCTCCCCCACCCCGTCACCCACTGTGGGGAACGCAAGTTCGTAGGACAAGCGTCCTCCTCTTGGGATCAATCGCTGTCACTCAATACCTCTCCCTAGCCGCATCCAACTCCCGCCGGATCTCTTCCCGCAGTTCCTCCGGCTCCACCACCCACGCGTGCCCGCCCAAACTCATGACCCAGCGCTTGACCTCGCCCAAACCGCCGATAGTCAGATTCATCCTGAGAGAGCCATCGGGCAGCCTCTCGACGACCTGGCTCTTGTGCCAGGTCTTGCCCCGGATGTACGGAGCCTCGCCTGAATCGAACTCTATGACCACCTTGCGAGGCTCCCCTCGCTCAATGGTGAGCGAGTCCGCCAAGTAGTCCTCCACAGAGAAATCGGCGGGGATTTGAAACGAACTCGTTGTCTCGCAAAGGTTCATCATCCTGTCCAGTGCGAACGTGCGGACCTCGCCCCGTAGGTGGCAGTATGCGATGCAATACCATGCACCGTCCATGAACCTGAGGTGATAGGGGTCAAGTTCTCGGCGAGTCACGGCTTGTCGTGCGGGCGTGAAGTAGTCGGTGGCGACAGTGAACCTGTTCTGAATCGCCCGGTACAGGACCTGGTAGCGCTCGGCGACCTCGATCTCCTCTCCGCGCAGCGGATCGGCGTGGAAGGACACGGTGCTCAGCACCCGGTCGAGGCTGACTTCAACGGTGGCAGGAAGCAGCAGGCGGATCTTTTCCATGGCGTCCACGACGAACTCCTCGAAGGGTGTGCCTCTGCACTGCATGAGGAGCCTTTGCCCCAGGAACAGGGCGATGGCTTCACCCTCCTGGAATTTCATTGGCGGCAGGTCGATCGGTCCGGTGTAGAAGTAGCCGCGGCGCTGCCGATCGTACTCTATCGGAACGCTGAACTGGTCTCGGAGCCGCTCAATGTCGCGTTCCGCCGTCCGTTGCGTCACTTCAAACCTGTCCGCCAGAGATCGGCAGTTGGGATAGGCTCCCTCCGCCACAAGCCGGTGTATCTCGATAATCCGGCGAAAACCAGCGAGGTTGATGCCGCCTTCTTGACCGTCCTGCCTGTCGTGCCTGCTCGGCCAGCCCAGCGTAGCGCGTCTCTCCTTCCCAGCCCGCCCTTCAGATGCCATCGCACATCCTCCCCTTCCGACCGGATATTCCAGGAAACGGTATTAGGCGACTTACCCGACGATCCCTTTTCTCCCAGCATTCGACAGGTTGTCTCCAGGCTCAGAAAGCCGCTGCTGACGCCGAAACTGCTTCTCCTTCCGTTGCCTTTCTGCTATCCTTAGCCTGATCTTCATTCGCTGGCTCCAAAGACCCACTAACAAACCTACGGCAGGATAAGGCTATCTCTATGACTTTGCGTCGGGAGGCGATTAGCTATGGCGTTTCCCGAGAAACCAGAGATCCAGGAACTCATCGAGAGCCGGGATTGGGCCGGGTTGCGCGAAAAGATGTCGCAGTGGCGCGTCCCCGACATAGCCGACCTACTCACCGATCTTGACAAGCAGGACCGGGTGCTCCTGTTCCGGTCGCTGCCGAGGGCTATTGCCGCCGACGTGTTCTCACAGTTTGAGGCGCCGGACCAAGAAAACCTCCTCATGGACCTCTCCGACGAGGAGACCCGCCACCTCATGGCCGGCCTGCGCCCTGACGACAGGACGGAGCTGCTTGAGGAGCTTCCGGGCCAGGTTACGCAGAGGATGCTGAACCTGCTTAGCGCCGCGGACGTGAAAGAAGCGCGGCAGCTCCTGGGGTATCCCGAGGACAGCATTGGCCGCTTCATGACTCCCGATTACCTCGCGATCCGGCCCGACTGGACCGTAGGCGCCTCAATGGAGCACATCCGCAAGATGGGACACGACACCGAGACGATTAACGTCGTCTATGTGACCGATAGCTCGTGGAAGCTGGTGGGGGCGGTCTCGCTGCGGCACCTGGTGCTATCGCAGCCCTCCGACTTGGTGTCGAGCGTGATGACGTCGCCCGCGGTTGACCTTTCCGCTTTCGCCGACCGCGAAGAGGCGACCAAAACGATGGATAAATACAGCCTCCTGGTACTGCCCGTCGTCGATTCGGACGGAGTCCTGGTGGGCATAGTCACCGGCGACGACGTGTTCGAACTGGCAACCGAAGAGGCCACCGAGGACTTCCACAAGGGCGCCGCAGTCAGCCCCCTCAGGGTGGGCTTTGGCGACGCGAGCATCGGGCTCCTATACAAGAGCAGGATAGGCTGGCTCATGACCCTGATCTTCGTGGATCTGATCGCGGCCGGGGTCATCTCCCGGTTCGAGGACGCCATCTCGAAAGTGGTGGCCCTGGTCTTCTTCCTCCCGCTGCTCATCGGCTGCGGCGGGAACGCCGGAGCCCAGGCGTCGACCCTGGTCATCCGAGACCTCGCTACGGGAGACGCGGAGTACAAGGACTGGCTGTTCCTGATCATCAAAGAGGCCGGAATAGCCCTCATGCTGGGGGTAACCATTAGTCTGGCGGTCTGGGGGCCCAGCGTCCTCCAGGGCGGCGCGCCTGTGGGCGTCGTGGTCGCCCTAAGCGGCGTCGCCATCGTAACGATCAGCAGCGTGATAGGGATAGCCACCCCGATGCTCCTGGGCAGGCTTGGGTTCGACCCCGCCGCATCGAGTTCACCGCTCATAACGTCGGTCGCGGACATCCTGGGAGTCATCATCTACTTCAGCATCGCAAGCTGGTATCTCAGAATCTAGGGTCGGTCAGGAGGTGCGCAAATGTACATGAGGAAGCCCGAGGTCAAAGACCTCATTGAGAAAAGGGACTGGACTAAGCTTAGAGAACTTGCGACCAAATGGCCGATAGCCGACGTCGCCGAGCTCCTTGTCGACCTGGAAAAGCCTGATAGGGTCATGTTCTACCGTTCGCTTCCCCGGCCTCTCGCGGCCGAGGTATTCGCCTTTTTCGAGAGCTATGAGCAGGACGTCTTCCTGAGGGATCTGACCGACGAAGAAGCCAGAAACCTCATGGAGAACCTTGCGCCCGACGACCGCACCGCGCTCCTTGAGGAGCTCCCTGCTGAAGTCACCCAACGGCTGCTCAGTTTCCTCGGCGCTGACGACCTGAAACAGGCAAGGCAGCTTCTGGGCTACCCCGAGGAGAGCGTCGGACGCCTCATGACGCCCGACTACGTCTCGGTCAGGCCCGAGTGGACCGTCAGCCAAACCATGGAGGAGATCCGTAACAAGGGCAGGGACAGTGAGACCATCAACGCCATCTACGTGACCGATCTGGCCTTCAGGCTGGTCGGTTCAGTTGCTCTCCGCCAGGTCGTCCTGGGCAATCCCACGGACAGAGTAAGGGGCATAATGCGAGCCCCGCCGGTGAGCGTCAGCGCCTTTGAAGACCGCGAAGAGGCCGCCAGGCTTATGGAGCGTTACGATCTGTCGGTCCTCCCCGTCGTGGATTCCCAGGGAGTGCTGGTAGGGATAGTCACCGGCGATGACGTGTTCGAAATCGCGCGGGAAGAGACCACCGAGGACTTTCACAAAGCAGCGGGCGTCGCGCCCCTGCACGTGTCTCTGAAGGACGCTAAGGCGGGCCTTATCTACAAGAGCCGCATCGTCTGGCTCCTGGGGCTGGTAGGGGTTTACCTGGTCTCGGGCAACATCATGTCCAGGTTCGAGGACATCATCGCAAAGGTCGTGCCTCTGGTCTTCTTCCTCCCGCTCCTCATAGATAGCGCCGGTAACGCGGGCTCCCAGTCGGCGACGCTAATGGTCCGCGCTCTGGCCACGGGCGACGTCGAGCCACGCGATTGGGCCCGCGTCCTATTCCGTGAAATTGGACTCGCGATAGCCTTGGGTGCAACCATGGGAATAACCGTCTGGGCTGTGGCCGCATACAGGGTCGGTCCCGCCATCGGCATCGTAGCGGGCGCTTCCATGGTGGTAGTTGTCCTGGTCGCTTGCCTTGTGGGCATCACGATCCCGTTCGTCCTGGATAAGCTCGGGCTTGACCCGGCTGCGGCGAGTTCGCCCTTCGTCACATCGGTGGCCGACATCCTTGGCGTACTGGTCTACTTCTCGATGGCCAAGTGGGTGCTGGGGATCTAGCGGACCTCGGCAAGGAACCGCTGAGGTTTTTTCACAGTCTCTGGAATTGTGAGCATCAAGACTGAGCGGAGGGAACGCTATGAGATGGAATGACCTCTTGGCGAGAGTGCTGAGTAGCGCGCGTCCGACCTTCAAGCGGTTCTGGGTGTCCATCTGCTTCACGGTGGCGCTCACCACTACTCTCATCATGTCCACACCCAACCGGTTTTCCGGTTCGACTTCAATACAGACGCTGAACAGGCTGTCTTTGGCCTTTGTCGCAGGGTTACTCGCATCGTGGTGCGCGGTCCTGTTCTACGAACGATGGCTCTGGGAGAAGAAGCAGACGGGATCGGAGCTTACCGGAAACCTGGCTGCGCTGCTTTCCGGTGGATTGGTTGCTGCGGTGACCTACCCTATGCTCCAAGAGTTCACGCTAGTATCCATGAGCAGGCATGCGGCCATCTGCATCTTCCTCTTCCTGGCGTTTTTCGTCATACCTTGCTTCCGTAGAGAAGACCGTCTTGAGATGTACGCGGTCAAACTGTTCACACAGGCGGTGCTAGCAGCCCTGTTTTCGGCCGTCGCCTTCATTGGGCTGGCTTCAATCACGTTCACAGTGTCCAGCCTCTTTTCGCTGAAAATGTCATTCGACATCTACCTTCACATATGGATGGTCATGGCCGGGGTGCTGGCTCCGTTCCTGCTAATGGCAGGCATACCTGCCGCAGGCGACCCGGTTGAGAACGAGGACTACCCAAAGACCCTAAAGAACCTCATCGTGTACGTGGTCACCCCTCTCCTAACTGCCTACACACTGGTCTTGTTCGTCTACTTCGCCAAGATTCTAATTACGCGGCAATGGCCAGTCGGCTTGGTGTCTCACTTGGTGCTGTGGTACTCACTAGTGACTATCGCGATCCTCTACTTCGTCTGGCCGCTCAGCCCCACAAATAAGTGGGCTGACATGTTCTCCAGGTACTTTCCCCGAGCGGTGATACCGCTCCTGGCGATGATGTTCTTATCCATAGGGATAAGGATCCGGTACTACGGCATCACGGAAAACCGCTATTACGTGACGGTGGTGGGAGCGTGGGTGCTGGGGAGCGTCCTCTACCTGAACCTCACCAAGAAGCGAAGGAGCGTCATCCTGCCGGCTTCCCTGGCATTAGTCGTCGCGCTGTCGGTGTTTGGGCCATGGAGCAGCTTCGCCGTCTCCAAATGGAGTCAGAACCGCAGATTGGAGAGTCTTCTGACCAAGTACAACATGGTCGCGGACAATTCCATAGTGCCGTCTTCTCAGGCGGTCACGCAAACCGACCGTCAGGAGATGGCGGAGGTCCTGTTCTACTTTGACCGTTTCCATAACCTGTCGGACGTGAGGCTCCTGCCCGCGGGCTTCACGATGAGTCAGTTTGAGTCGACATTTGGGTTCAGCTACGCTGACGCGGGATACCCCGCCAAGCCCAGGCCACAGGTCTACTACGAGGCGGCAAACCAAGCGCTGGACATCAGCGGATACCGGTATCTGTTTGACTACACCAAGATCAACTATGGCCAGCCCTCTGCGGTCACGCTCACTCAAGGCAACGTCCAGACGTCCTACAATCGGGAGAGCCAGCTCATTTCGGTGACCCTGGGCGGCAACTTGGAATGGGAGCAGTCCTTGACTGACTACGTCAAAGGCCTTACGGCGAAGTACGCTCAGGAAGACCGAGTTCAACTCCTTCCAGAGGACATGGTCCTGGAGGCCGTCGGCGCCAACTTGCGGGTAAGAGTTGTGATAACTGGCCTGTGGGGTGAAGAGGACCCGCTTACAGACAAGATCAACCTCGGTCAGGTAGGGTTCTACGTGCTCGTGGGAGACAAGTAGGAGGCGAGACGTCGTGAAAAAGCCCAGTCTTCGGCAACGTCTAGGCAAGACACCCCTGCTTGGAGTTCTATCCAGCATCGACTCCCCTGAGTTGGTGGAGACTCTCGGCTATATGGGCGTTGACTTCTTCGTGGCAGACGGCGAATCAGCAATCGTTAGCCATACAGCGCTCTCCGACCTCGTCCGCGCCGGTAACCTGGCGGGAATCCCTGTGTTATTTCGGACCCCCATCTCAGATCCCAAAATGTTGGGACCGTATCTGGGCACAGGGATATCCGGTCTTCTCATACCCGATGTCGAATCCCCCTCTAGGCTTGCAGACATTGTCAGGGCCGTGCGTTTCCCTCCGGACGGCGTGAGGAGCGCCGGCGCCTGCCAAGCCACCGACTACGGTCTAGCGGGACCGATGGCCGAATTCCAGGAGGAAGAGAACGGACGGTTTGTGATCATCGCGCAGATTGAGAGCCAAGCCGGAGTCGACGCAGTGGAGGACGTCATCTCCGTTCCGGGTGTCGACGCGGTAAACGTAGGGACAAGGGATCTGGCCAACAGCCTGGGGAAGCGCGGAGACGTCAACGATCCGAAGGTTAAGGAATGCGTCAATAAGGTGAGAGAGGCTACCAAGGGATCGCCGGTCGCCTTCTGCCAAGTCCTGCGCAACGACCAGGAGATGGAGTCCGCGCTATCTGAGGGCAGCATGATGTTCCTGCTCATGACGGTGCCGCTACTCAACCATGGCTTGAAACCATTCCTGAAATACTTGAGGTAGGCGAAGACCAGATGAGAGAAATCACCTATTTCTATCTGAGCGGTTGTCCCTACTGTCGAAGTGCGGACAAGATGATCGCAGAGTTGGTTGACGAGAATCCGCAATTTGCCGGCATCCAGATCACTAAGATCGAAGAGAGCGAAAACGCTGAAGTCGCGAACAGCTACGATTACTACTATGTCCCGTGCTTGTGGATTGACAAGGACAAACTCCATGAAGGAGTACCCACAAAAGAGCAGATCCGCAAGGTCCTGGTTGCGGCATTGTCGGACTAGCCGTGGTGGGAGACAAGTAAAGTCCGCTGGTTAACCTCCATTGCCAAGTGGTATTTGTACATATTGTGCATGCCTGTGCATGATCCTTCAAGAAAGCGAGCACGAAAGCCTGGTAACTCCACGCTTCATTGCGGAACCCGATCATTCCGTGACCGTGGCATTGGACCCCCTAGACATCGCCGTGAACGCCGAGACACGCGAATCAGCCATTCAACTGGCGGCTGGAGAGGCGATGGAGTACGCAAAGGAATACTTGGATCAGGAGAACATAGCGCTCTACCTACGTTCACCCAACCGGAGGTCCCACCTGCCAACCGTCATCCGAATCGCCATGTGCGACTCATTGTCGGAAGTCGTTGGGGTGCTCAACCTTGCCTAGGTGGGGAAATCCCTCCTGGGCTATTCGACTATATCCTGAAGCACCAGCTATTCGTGGACCGAGCGGGCTTCAATAGAGACTGCTAAGGTGCCCTTCGGGTCAGTTAATTCTGCTCCACGCAAGGGCATCGCGCTCCATGGCCTTAACGAACGCGTCCTTGCCATCCATGTACGCGGTTGCGTCTTCGGGATGGAGTTGAGCTAGTCGCGCCTTGAGTTCCCCATAATCCCGCGATACGTGGACGTGGTGGGTCCAGGCGTAGCCGCCTTTGCGGAAGTAGCGGCGTCCCGGGAGCCCGAATTCGCCCAATCCTTCGTAGCCAAGGGCCTCCATGTGAGGAGTGCGCTCGTCCACCTTGGCGATGTCCCTGACCACCGACAGGATATCAATGATCGGCTTCGCCTTAAGCCCAGGGACTGAAGTGCTGCCGATGTGGTGGATAGCCACCAAGTTGTCGCCCAGAGCGTCTACTATCTTGGCCGCTTCGGCCTCAAACATGGCGGGCCACTCAGGGTTGTAGTCAACGACCAGGACTCTCCACGTCATCTTCCTCATCCTTTGTCAGATACTCCGTGGGGACTTGAAGGCCTGCGTTCTCTCCATAAAGCGCTAGGGTCGCTGCCAGCGAGCCGTTGGGTTGCTCCGACAACGATGCGGCTCTGTCCAGAAGCAGGAGATCCTCAGTTGAGAGAGCGTCGTCGCCGCTCCCCACCAAGCGCCAGGAGTCCCAAGACAGCCTCCGGCTTATCCTGACGAGATAAGGTACCGTCTCCACCTTGTTCAGCGCGGCGAAGTCTCTCAGCATGTTGCCCCTGGCAAACCACTGGCCGTATAGAGACTTGAGGCCGAACTGGCTTGGATCGCAGGAGATGCCAAACCTATCGCCTTGTGCCTCTCCACGCCGACACATGAGCCACGCCCTGCCCCCGGTGACGAACTGCTCAGCGGTCAAGTCGAGAGGGTTGAAGGTCGAGGGATCAAGAACGCCCGCCGTCCAGTTCTCAAGGCTGCTCTGCTGAAAAGCATCTATCTGGGGGTCGACCATAATCCACCTTTGGCCATCCCAGTATTCGCAGGCCCAGTGGTCCTCAAAGTAGCCAGGACGGGCCAAGTAGGTCGCAAAGCCGCACCGGCAACGCGCGGGGATGCCCTTGTTGCGCAGGATAGCGCAGGTAAGCAGCGCAAACTCGCGACAACAGCCGATCACCCTCTCCTGCGGGGACCGGGATATCGCAAGATGCCGGGAACTGAGGCTTAGTGCCAAGTCAAGAATGCCCGACGCGGTTACGTAAGGGTTCACGAGGCGACGGCGGTCGAGGTCCGTGCCGTATCTGGCAACCCATGAGTCATGGACAACCAAACCCTGCACTACCTGGCAAATGGCCCGGACGTCACCGGTCAGCCAGCGGACAAAGTCCATGTGCCGGTCGAGAGAGGTCATCCTTCCGGGCGCACGGTAGTATTCAAGCGCGTCATACGTTTCCATGAGGTCACTCCCTACCACTCTCCGCGGGGACACTGCCAGTGTACCAGATCCGCCGCACCGCGAGGCACGTGGGATACCCTTTCGAGATCGCTGAGAGGCGTTAACTGAAGGAGAAAACACTGCTCATCGTTCAGAGGCGATCCTACGGCTTGGCTGCCGTCAATCGCTTTATGCGCATGACTGCCTCGGCCAGGAGGTCGGAGGTGCGGACGTTTTCTTGGACTTCATCATGCGCACCTTAAGCTTCGCCTGT
>JBBDIP010000044.1:0-92275 GCA_040880305.1 Bacillota bacterium | reverse complement strand
ATGCGGGTGAGGTCGCCTTCAGGCGCCTCCAAAAAGCGGTCAAAGAGCAGGTGGGCAGCCGCGAGATACAGCACCGCGTCCCCCAGGAACTCCAAACGCTCGTTGGAGGGGAAAGCGGGACCTCTTTCGTTGGAGTAAGAGACGTGGGTCAGCGACTCCGCCCGAAGGTCCGATGGGAGGGCGGAAATCGCTTCTTCCAGCGCCTTCTTTACGCTTCGTACTTCCTCAATGCTAGACACGCATTCTGACCTCCGAACCCGAAGGAGTTCTTTAGCGCGACCTTGATATCGGCCTTCCGGGCCTGGTTAGGCACGTAGTCCAGGTCACATTCAGGGTCTTTCTCGTTGTAGTTCATGGTCGGCGGCACGACGCCGTTTTGCAGCGCCAAAGCGGTCGCGATGGTCTCCACCGCGCCGGCGGCACCCAATAGGTGGCCAATCATGGACTTGATGGAAGACACCATTACATCCCCCGCCCTATCGCCAAGCGCGGTCTTTATGGCCCGCGTCTCGTTCAGATCGTTGGCCGGCGTGGAGGTGCCGTGCGCGCTGACATAGTCGACGTCTTCAGGTCTCAGGCCGGCGGAAGCCATCGCCGCCTTCATAGCCCTCGCGGCCCCCTCGCCCTCGGGACTGGGCGCCGTGATGTGGTAGGCGTCAGAAGTCATCCCGTACCCAATCAACTCGGCGTAAATGTGGGCCCCTCTGGCGACCGCGTCGTCGTAGCTCTCGAGGACAATCACCCCCGAACCCTCGCCCATGATGAACCCGTCCCGATTGAGGTCAAACGGGCGGCAGGCGCCGGGACCAAGGTCGTTCTGAGTCGATAGAGCTTTCATCGCCGAGAAGCCCGCAAGGGCCAGCGAAGTGATGGGCGCCTCGGTACCTCCGCATATCATGACGTCGGCGTCGCCCCGGGATACTATCTGGTAGGCGTCCCCGATGGCGTTAGTGCCGGTGGCGCACGCCGTCACGACCGTGTTGATGGGCCCCTTAAGCCCAAGGTCGATGGAGACCTGCCCTGACGCCATATTGGCGATCATCATAGGGATGAAGAACGGAGACACCCTGCTGGGACCCTTTTCGTGGAGAACCCTGGTCTCGCGCTCGAAGGTCTCCATTCCGCCGATGCCTGTTCCAATGAGGACCCCGCTGCGTTCAGGCCGAAACGCGCCGTTCAAGCCCGCGTCATGGAAGGCTTCGCGGGCCGCGACGATGGCGAACTGACAGAACCTGTCCATCTTCCGGGCTTCGCGCCTGTCGATCTGGGTGCTCGGGTCGAAATCAACCTCGGCCGCAATCTGGCACGGGTATGAGCTGACGTCGAACCGGGTTATCCTCCGGATGCCTGACTTGCCGGAGACAAGGTTGTCCCAAAACTCCCCAAGGCCTGTCCCAATCGGGGTGATGAGGCCCATTCCTGTGATGACTACGCGCCTGTTCGACAAGTCCGCCACGCCCTCCCGCGTTAAAGCAGTGTCCCGCGGCTTTCTGCTCGCCGCGGGACCGCTTACGCTTCATGATTCCTTTGTGTTCTCCCGCAAGTACTCGACCGCGTCCTTAACGGTCGAAAGGTTCTCGGCGTCCTCGTCGGGTATGGTGATGCCGAACTCACCTTCAAAAGCCATAATCAAGTCGACTATCTCAAGCGAATCCGCGCCCAGATCATCTATGAAAGACGCTTGCATATTGACCGAAGAATCCTCGACACCAAGCTGGTCGATAATTATCTTCTTTACTCTCTCAAAAACCTCATCCTGAGCCAACCGTGTCACCTCCTTGTCACTAGCACTATGTGAGGGCACCCAGGGACATACCACCGTCGACGGTCAGTACAAGCCCCGTTATGTACGAAGCTCGCTCCGACGATAGGAACCCCACTGCGGACGCTACGTCCTCGGCTGTGCCCGCCCTTTGGAGCGGGATACCGATGAGAAGCCTTTCTCTGGCCTCCACGGGGAGCTCGCCGGTCATCGCCGTTTCGATGTAGCCGGGCGCCACAGCGTTCACCGTGATGTTGTACCGCGAAAGCTCGCGAGACAGGGCTCGCGTGAGACCGATGACTCCGGCCTTTGAGGCGCAGTAGTTGGCCTGTCCCAGGTTGCCCGTAAGAGCAACCACAGATGAGATGCTCACTATCCGCCCCGACTTGTGCCTCATCATTGACCTCGCGGCCCACTTGGCAACGTTAAACACCCCCTTGAGATTGGTGTCCATCACCTTGTCCCAGTCCTCTTCGGACATCCGCACGAGGAGCGAGTCTCTGGTTATCCCCGCGTTAGCCACGAGAACCTCCAGGGGCCCCAGTTTTCCCTCTACGTCGCCTACAAGGCGCCTCGCTTCCTCGTGGGAGGAAACGTCGGCCTGGAAAGATCGGGCGGTCCCGCCGGCAGCCTGGATCGAAGACACGGTTGCTGCCGCGCCGTCAGCGTCACGTGAGTAGTTGACGGCAACTCTTAGACCCATCCGGGACAGCTCCAGCGCGCAGGCTCTCCCGATGCCTCGGGACGCGCCGGTCACCAGAGCGACAAGGTTGGGACTCATCTTAGCAAAGCCTCCCTAGTGAAGGCAAGGACGGCCGGAAGGTCGTCCGGGCCTGCAAACTGGGCAAACGGGATGGTGGCGTCGATCCTCTTCCCGAACCCGGAGAGAGTCTTGCCGGGACCGATCTCTACGAACGCGCCCGCTCCGTCCCGCACCATTGACTGAACGTCTACCTGCCACAGGACAGGGTGCGTTACCTGATCGACCAGGGACCGTCGAATGGCTTGGGGATCGGCGACCCTCTCCCCGTGTACGTTGGAGTAGACAGGGATCGACGGCGTGCGCACGACCGATTGGTCGAGGTCTCTTTGGAGCCTCTCAGCCGCCGGCCGCATGAGTGCGCAGTGAAACGGAGCGCTCACAGCCAAGGGTATTGCCCTCGACCCCATTTCGGCGGCCCGCCTGATCACCTCGTCCACTGCCTTTTTGTGTCCGGAGATCACAACTTGCCCGGGGCAGTTGTAGTTGGCTCCCGCCACTTCGCCAAACTTGCGCGCCTCGTAGCACAATGCCTCGACCTCGGCGCACGACAAGCCCAGGATCGCGGCCATCGCACCCTCATCGGGCGGGCACGCCTCCTGCATGTAGAGCCCGCGCCGGTGGGTAAGCACCACGGCGTCCTCAAATTCGAGGCTGCCCGCCGCGGCCAGCGCCGTGTACTCGCCTAGGCTCAGGCCTGCGACCATATCCGGCCTAAGGCCTGCCCTCCGTAGCACCGCAACACAGGCCATGCTGACGGTAAGCAGCGCGGGCTGGGCATTTTGCGTGAGAGTTAGTTCCTCTTTGGGACCTTCGAAGATGATACCCGACAAAGAGTAACCCAGCGCACGGTCAGCCGCCTGAAACACTGCTCTGGCTCCTGCGTCGCTCTCGTAGAGCTCCTTCCCCATACCGACGAACTGCGCGCCCTGTCCGGGAAAGACCCAGCTAATCTTGGCCACGGAAGATTCCTCCAAAGAGTGGTGCCTCATCGCCGCCGAACTACTTTGGCAGCACAAACAGGGCCATCGTTCCAGGCCCCACATGGGAACCGATCACGGCCCCGATCTCCGATTCAAAGAACCTCTCCACTTTGAAAGCGGAGGACACTGCATCCTTAAGCTGCCTTGCGTCCTCCGGGCAATTGGCGTGGGATATGGCGACCGTCGCGGCCTCCCGCGAGCCTGCCCTCTCTAGAGCCACCTCTATTAGCCTGGGGATAACCTTGCCTTTGCCGCGCACCCGCTCGACCGCTGACACGTAACCTTCCCTATCCAATCCAAGGATCGGTTTCATGTTTAGAAGAGTCCCCATAAACTGCGCTGCGCGCCCTATGCGCCCATTCTTCGCAAGGTACTCAAGGGTATCGACCGAGAACAACGTCACGATCTTCTTGGCCATTGACTCTATCGCCGCCACGATTTCTGCCGCCGGCTTACCCGCCCGCGCCATCTCCTGCGCCACGATGGCCAGGATGCCCTCTCCGCAAGAAGCCTGCTTGGAGTCTATCACGGAGATATCCCGCTCTGGCAATGCGTTACGCGCGATGACCGCCGACTGGTACGTGCCGCTGACCCCCGAGGAAAGGACTATGCATACGACGCTCGACCCGTCGGCCGAAAGGTCTTCAAACGCCTTTTGAAAGGCCGCCGGAGACGGCTGCGATGTCCTGGGAAGCACGGCGCCCTTGGACAGCCGGTCGTAGAACTGCTTCCCCCTCACCTCATACCAATCCCGGAACGATTCATCACCGAAATGTACCGTGAGCGGGACTACAGTGATGCCCAGTTCCTGCATGACTTCGGGGGCAAAATCCTGGGCGCTGTCTGTGACAATCTTGACTGCTGACACGGTCATTCTCCTTTCACCAGATGATCGCTAGCGCGCCGTACGACAACCCGGCGCCAAACGCAACCAAAACAACCAGATCACCCTGCTTGATGCGGCCACCCGCCAGGGCCTCGTCCAGCGCCAGAGGTACCGATGCCGATGACGTGTTGCCGTATTTCTCTATGTTGACCATGACCCTTTCCCGGTCAATAGCGAATCTGTGGCAGGCCGAATCAATGATGCGCAGGTTGGCCTGATGGGGGACTAGCAGCCCTATGTCTTCGGGCTTCTTGCCGCACTTCTCGAGAACCTTGGTTACCGCGGCGTCCATGGTCCTCACCGCGAACTTAAAGACCGCCTTGCCGTCCATTTGTATGTAGTGGAGCCCCTGCGAAATCGTCTCCGCGCTGGCGGGCATCTTGGCACCCCCGCCCGAGACTTTGAGAAGGTTCGCGGAGGCGCCGTCAGACCCCAAATGGAAGCCGATGATGCCCTCGCCTTCCTTGCCCGGTGAGAGAAGGGCGGCACCTGCGCCGTCCCCGAAGATGCAGCACGTCCCCCTGTCGCTCCAGTCGACAAACCGCGAGAGAGTCTCCGCCCCTATGATCAGGACGTTGTCGTAGACGCCGGATGCCACAAACTGCGCTCCGGTCGCCATAGCATATATAAACCCGGTGCAGCCAATTTCCATGTCGAAAGCTGCAGCGTTCTTGGCGCCGATGCTGCTTTGCACGATGCAAGCCGTGGCCGGGAAGAGGTAGTCCGGGCTGGCCGACGCCACTATGACCAGATCCACTTCCTCGGCGGATACGCCCGCCGCACGCAGACACGCAAGTGCCGCCTCGCGGGCGAGGTCCGAGGTCGCTACGTCCTTGGCGGCGATATGCCTCTCCTTGATTCCCGTCCTCTCGACTATCCAGGCGTCAGAGGTATCCACCATCTTCTCGAGGTCGGCGTTTGTTAGCACGTCAGGCGGCACGTACGACCCCACTCCCGCAATCCTGACTGGTCTCACTTGTCCCAAGGCTATTCTCCTTCTGAGGACATTTCGGAAAGCGTTTTCGAGATGACAACAGATACATCCCGCTCAACAAACCGGCGGGCCTGCTCGATGCCGTTGGCGATTGCCTGGGGACCAGACGGACCGTGGCACTTGACCACGCACCCGTCCAACCCCAAGAGTGGCGCGCCGCCGTACGACGAATAGTCCAGAAGCTCCTTGACCCGCCGAAAAGCCGGTTTCAGGGTGAAAGCGGCCGCCTTGCGGAAGACACCGAAAGTTAGCTGCTCCCTCAACACGTCCATCTGGAACGAGGCTGTGCCCTCGCAGGTCTTTATGAAGACGTTGCCGGTAAAGCCGTCGGTGACGACGACGTCGGTGGTACCGCTGAACACGTCTCTGGCTTCCAAGTTGCCCAGGAAATTGATCGGGGAACGCGCCAAAAGCGCGTGCGCCTTGCGCGCGCAGAGGTTGCCTTTCTCCGGCTCTGTCCCGATATTGAGGAGAGAAACCCGGGGATTCTCCCACCCCAGGACGTCCTTTGCGTAGACGTGCCCCATGATCGCGAACTGGACCAGCGTCTGAGGCCGGGCATCGGCTGACGCGCCTAGGTCCAGAGCCAACACTCCCCGTGGTGCCTTTGACGGCAGCACCATCGCCAGACAGGGCTTGTCAACCCCTTTTGCCCTGCCCAGAAGAAGCACGCCGCCGGCCACAAGTGCGCCGGTCGAACCTGCGGACACAAACGCACCCGCCGCGCCCTCCTTTACCGCAAGGATCCCCCGCCTGATGGTGGTGTCCTGCTTGTCTCGAATGGCCAGAAGCGGCGGCTCGTCGAAGGCTATTGCCTCGGTGCACACCTGAGTCTCCAGATTATCCGCCCTGCCCTTGGCGAGAAGGTCTCTCACCGCCTCGTCGCTGCCAAACGCAAGCACCCTGATCCCTCTGCTTAGCGCGATGAGGCACCCCTCGATGGCGGCTCCCGGCGCCTTGTCGCCACCCATGAGGTCCAGACCTATTACCGGGTCGCTATGCAGCGCGTCAGTCATTGCTCACTCAACCCTCACTTCAATACTGCCTGCGAGCGGGACGCTCTTGGCTCGCTCCGCGAGCCTGCGCTTGCGGCCGTTTGCTACGCAACTCGGCCCTGGCCCTCTGCCACGCAAAAGCCCTATTCAAGGGCAAACATCAAGAACTTGGCCCGAAACACTTCCTCACCATTCGCCCTGGTCTCAACCAGAACCACCGACTTATTCCCTTTCACCCGAATCACTTGGGCCTTGGCCACCAGTTTCTCGCCGACCAAGGCGGGACGCTTGAACTTCAGGTTGGCGATACCCGTCACGACCTGCCGGGCGTCGATGACCGCCAGCGCAAGCGAGTCCGCTTGGGCGAATATGTAGTGGCCCCGCATGATTCCGGAGCGCTCAAACGCCATCTCAGGGTTCACATCCAAAACAGAGATCGCAGACTTGCCCAGTTCTACATCGACCAGTTCGCCCACGATCTCGCGTTGGCCAAGCGACTTTACCCTTCCATAGGCGCGCTCAGCCACTTGTTTGGTGCGGGTGCGTTGGTCTGGGATACCGAGGGCCATCCTATCCAAGCGAATAGTCTGGATGCTGACGCCGAAATGTCCGGCGAGCCGGCCGTCTGACAGGAACGGGTTGGTCAGTAGGACGCTCTGAAGGCGTTCGCGCCGTTCTCTTGGGCCGGTAGACAACACGATCACTCCTGCGGATTTAGGGCTAGGTACTAATACCTTGATGTTAATGGCAAGTATACAAGGTTTGTCCAAGGGTGACAACGGGGAAAATGAAAAAACTCCGGGCTTGCGCCGGAGTTTTTACCAATAAACTGCGCCGGGGCGCTACTTCTCTTCGACCTTGACCACTTGCTTGCCGTCGTAGTACCCGCACTGGGGGCACACGTGATGCGACAGTATGAGCGCGTGACAGTGAGCGCACTGCACCATGTTGGGAGCCTCAAGCTTCCAATTGGCCTTGCGCTTGTCGCGCCTCGAAGCCGAATGTCTCTTTTTAGGGACGGCCATCTTTCTTACCCCTTTCCTCCACCGCCTCAAGGAGTTCCCGGCCGAACGGGCTCGGCGGTACCTTGGGCGCGATGCAATCGCAGTCTCCCTCGTTCAGGTTCTTCCCGCACTTCGGGCACAGACCCTTGCACTCGTCGCTGCAAAGCGGCTTCATAGGCAAGCTCAACACGATTTCGTGCTGTATCATCTCACCCAAATCGCAGAACGTGCCTTCGAGCGGGAAGGTCTCGACTTCTTCCTCGTCCTCGGGCTCCTTAGCCAGTACATCCCCCGTGAACTTGCCCTCGCAGGACAGGTCCACCGGCCGCTCGAACGATGACAGACACCTTGAGCATAGAAGTGTAACGGAACCTTTGACGTTAGCTTGCACGTAGACCCCGTCCCCCAAGGATGTGACCACCCCGCGGACCGTGAGCGGGCCAGAGATCTCGGCGGACCCGCCGGCCACGGTCAATTCGCCAACCGTCCCCTTTGCATCAAACGGAAGGCTCTCGCCGGGTTCCTTAAGGATGAGAGAGACGTCGATTTTCAATAGACTCCCCCCCATGAAAACACAAACGGATTATACCCAGGCAAAATCCAGAGTGTCAAGGACTATCATCCCCTCTTAGATACCTAACCGCCTCGCCCAGATTGCGCACACCGACTACTTGAACGGCGCCGGCGTGGCGGCGTGCCTCGGCCGCGTCGGTGGCTGGGACCAGGAACAGGTCTATCCCATTTAGCCGGCAGCTGACGGCCTTCTGCGCTATCCCGCCAACCGCTCCCACGTTCCCGTCAAGATCGAGCACCCCGGTCGCCGCCACCCTCTTCCCGCCCGTAAGGTCTGCGCCAGCCAGCGTGGATATCATCTCCAGGGCAAACGCGAGGCCGGCGGACGGCCCAATGACCTCACCGCTGTTCACCAACACAGGCAGCGGTAGGGCGGATGCAGGTTCCACCTGGAAGCCGCTTTCGCGAAAAGCCAGGTAGGAGGCGATCCTCTGGCTGTCCTCCATCATCCCCTTGCTGTCCTCGACATACTGCTCGGGGCTCGCGCCGCCGTAGACAGCGGCCTTTGGCCAGAGGGCGATCGAGGGATCGAACGCCGCCCTGGCGGCATCGAACGCGCTCGCTTCCCGGGCAACCACAGAGACCATGTAGAACGAGCCCGCAGGTTCGGGACGTCCGTCCACGGCAACGACGCCCTCAAGAGACCGGAGGGGACCCGGCTGGACCGTGAAGTATCCCGTCGGGATGAGGTTCAGGACGAAGAGGATCACGAGGAGGGCGCCCGCAGTCACGAGGTACCTTGGTCGACCCCACCGTTCGCGCATCCCGAATACCCCTTCCCGGCTGTTCATACGTATGTATGGCGAGTGAGGAGGCGAATCATGAAACTCTACCTGGCCTTCATGGTTGCGGCGATTGCGGTCGCCTTGGTGTTCACCAGGAAGGTCAGGAAGGAAACCGTCGCTACCTTGGGCCTCGCCGTCCTTGTGGTGCTGGTCGCCATCTCCATGATAACCTACCCGGAGCCGTCGTTCAAAGCCGCTGAACGAGGGCTCACTGTCTGGTGGGAGATCGTGCTTCCCGCCCTACTTCCATTCTTCATCGCGGCGGAACTGCTCATGGAAATGGGCGTGGTCCACTTCATGGGCGTCCTGGCCGAACCCATGATGCGCCCTGTCTTCAACGTGCCGGGCACAGGCTCTTTTGCCCTGGCCATGGGGCTTGCCTCTGGCTACCCTCTAGGCGCTGCCCTCTCCGCCAGGCTCAAAGACAGCGGCCTCGCGACCCGAGTAGAAGCTGAAAGGCTCATGTGTTTCTGCAACACGTCGGACCCGCTCTTCATGACCGGCGCAGTCGCTGTCGGCATGTTCAAGAGGGCCGACCTGGCGGTCATCATCATAGGCGCTCACTACGTCTCGGCCCTCACTGTGGGGGTGATGCTCCGGTTTTGGCGTCGCGATCACCCTGCGAGCCCGCCCGCCAAAGGCGAGCCTGGCTTCATCGTAAAGCGGGCGTACGTAGCCATGCGCCGCGCCCAACGATCCAGCCCCAAGGCGTTCGGCGAGCTCTTGGGAGACTCGGTGAAGAGGTCGGTGAACACCCTTCTGACCATACTGGGCTTCATGGTTCTATTCTCGGTGGTGTTCGAACTCCTGAAGATGGCAGGCTTGGCCGCCCTCTTATCGACAGCGATCTCAAGCGTCATACCCGAAGCCGTAATACCGAAAGCGCTTCACGAGTCGCTGGTGAGTGGACTGTTCGAGATAACTCTAGGGACGTCGGCGGCAAGCCAAGCGGCCGCGCCGCTCGTGGCAAGGGTGGCGATGTGCAGCGGCATAATCGCGTGGAGCGGACTATCAGTTCACGCGCAGGTTGCTGCCGTGATACAGCCCTCGGGCATGTCGGTGTGGCCCTACACCGCTTCGCGTTTCCTGCAATCTGTCCTGGCCGGCGCCTTGACCGTGCTTTTCATGAGGCCGGGGGCTTCCAGGTGGGCGCTGCCGACATTCGAACCCTACGTGATCACGGGCTCCTTGGCCTGGTTCCATAGCCTCGGCATGGCCGCAAAGACGTGCTTTGGTTGCATCACCGCGCTCGCGGCGGTCTCACTGTCGCTGGCCTTTTGGGATCTTCTTCGAAAGACGGTCCGCCGGGCCTAATCCTTCTTGAACAAACGTCGCTTTCGGGGCTTGTTGTCTTTCTCGTCCAAGAAAGCGTCTTTGAGTTCGGCTTGTTCAATGCCGTCGTCCTGACCGCCGTTTCCGGCTCGGCTTGCGCCATCTGCGGTCTTGCCCAAGGGCGGCTCCCGGTTGACCGACAGCTCCCGCCGCCCGTCCCGCACCCTGTCCAGCACTTCGGCCACGGAGTCCTCGACCTTCTTCATGAGCTCGTCGGCGTATTCCCTTGCCCCGGTGTTGATCTCTTGGGCAACGTCACGAGCCCTATCCATCAATTCGTCGGCCTGAGCCCGCGCCTCCTTGGCGATGACAGACTCCGATGCCAGTGAGGCGATCTGGCCCTGGGCGTCCTTGATGATGTCGTCGGATTCCTTCCTGGCCTCCTGAAGGATTCTCTCTCTCTCCTTTAGGAGCCACTTGGCTTGCTCCAATTCCTGGGGAACTGCAGCGCGCAGGTCGTCGATAATGCCGAAAACCTCATCCTCGTCAACCAGGAGCTTCCCGACCAAAGGCATCCGGGAACACTCAGAAAGATATGTATCCAGCTTATCCAAAAGAGCAAGAACGTCCATGCTTCGCACCTCGCCTTACTCGGCTTGCGGGACCCCGCGGCCCACGCCTAGCCGTTCCCTGACCATTTCCTCGATACCCGGAGGGACCAGGTCCTTAATGGAGCCGCCGTAAGAGGCGACCTCCTTGACGAGGCTGGAGCTCAAGTAGAGGTGCTCCAAAGCCGTCATCATGAACATGGTCTCTATGTCAGGCGCCAACTTCTTGTTCATGAGCGCCATTTTGAACTCAGAATCAAAGTCCGACACGGCCCGCAGTCCCTTAACCACAACGCCTGCGCCCCGAGCCCGGGCGTATTCCACCAACAGGCCGGAAGACTTGGCTACCTCCACATTGGGCAGATCCCGGCAAGCCTCCTCTACCATACGGCACCTCTCAACCGACGTGAACATGGGGGACTTCTCGTTGTTCTCGAAGACCACAACGTACAGGTGGTCGAAACAGCGCGACGCCCGGATGATGATGTCCAGATGCCCATAGGTCAGGGGATCAAAACTGCCCGGATAAACCGCCTTCAGCAAAGCCTCGTCCTCCAACAGGATGAAATCGATATTTCTAAGCCCTGCATGTATAAGAAGAAACTCGGATGTCCATAGTATGTATCGAGAGTCAGGGCGCAGTCGCAAGATTCGCCCTAACAGGCTCTTCCTCCGGTTTCTCCTCTCCCAATGCCGCTTCCAAAAGGAGCGGCATTTTTTCTACCTCATTCGTGGTTGCCTTCTACGAGTTGACCTGGAAAACCTTCTTTCGCAAGGTCTTGGGCAGGCGAAAGTTCCGGGCCTTTTGGGCCGTCAGGCCGCTGACTGTTGTTTCAAGAGCAGGTAGGCGCCGACTATGAACATCGCGGCCCCAAGCACCTTGATCCAGCTGAAGGCGAGCTTCTGCCCGCTGGCGCCGCAGAAGTCGAGTACAAGGGCCAGAGAGATCTGGGCTGCCACGATGGCTGTGTTGGCCGCGGAGACTCCGAGGCGCCCGACGCTCACCAGCACCCCCCAGGCAATCAGGATGCTGAGCGGCCCCCCCAAAAAACTGTACCAGGGCGCAGAGGTCGCGCGCGAGAGGCTGCCCTGGCTCACGCCCGTTAAGAGCAGCGCGCCGAGCAGTACGGCTCCGATGACGTGCACGATAAACGCGGCTTCAAAAGAGCCGGCTTTCTTCCCCAAAATCGAGTTGAGAGTGCCCTGAACCGCCATTGACGCGCCCGCAAGGGCCGCGATAGCCAGTGATGCCAGTCGCAATCTGTTCCCTCCACGAGCGCGCTAATCCCCGCCCTGTTCTCTGGGTAGTATAGCACTGGGATCCCAAGACAAATCCCAAAAAACGCCCTACATCGGGGAGGTTTCGCGTCTATGTACTTCATGCATGAAGAACGGACCGACCTGGCCATCGAACGGACGACGATCGCCAGGGAGCGTGGAGCCGGGCAAATACCCGGCATGTCGGTTAGAGAAGAGAACCTTGAACCGGGCATCAAGATCACCCGCGTTCAGGTGTCCACGCCGCAAGCTGCGTCCGCGGTCGGCAAGCCGCCCGGCCGGTACTTCACGCTGGAATGCCCCGCTCTTAGGACAAGGAGCCGTACCTTGTTGAAGCGGGTCGCCGAAGTGATACAGCAGGAACTGGCGGAGCTGGCGGGGCTCCCGCGACGGGGCGACGTGCTCATCGTGGGACTTGGCAACTGGCAGGCGACTCCCGACGCGCTTGGTCCCCGAGTGACTTCTCAACTGATGGTGACCCGGCATATCAGGGAGTACCTGCCCCAGGAACTGGGCGGACGACTCAACCCCGTGGCCGCGATTTCACCCGGCGTACTGGGAATCACGGGCATGGAGACCATCGACATCGTAAAGGGCCTGGTGCGAGAGATACGCCCGGAGCTGGTCATCACAGTCGACGCTCTGGCTGCCCGCTCGCCTAGCCGTCTTCTCACCACCATCCAGATAGCGGATACCGGCATCCAGCCCGGTTCCGGCGTCGGCAACAAGCGACCGGGGATCAATCATGAGACCCTCGGCATACCGGTCATCGCACTCGGCGTGCCCACCGTGGTGTCAGGCGCCTCAATCGCCAGCGACGTGCTGGACGCCTACTTCCACCGATTTAACCCCCACGGAAGAGCGACTTTGGACTCAGTCCAGGACTTCCTGGGAGAGGACATCAAGGACCTCATGGTCACCAACAAAGACATAGACGTGCAGATCCTTGAGATGTCGAAACTTCTCGCCGGCGCCATCAACAGAGCCACCCAGCCGGCCATAAGCGAAGACGAAATGCTGGATTACCTGCAGTAATCGCTACTCCGGCAATCGCCTTAAGAAAGAGAGCGATGACAGCACTGGCGTGGGGAGCCCTGACTCCCCCGCCAGCGCGCGCTCCAAAAGGTAGATGGTGATCTTCACGTGCGCGCGGAACATCGCCTCTCCGGCCTCGCGCGTAGCGGCAGACGGAGCGCCCATGTAGGGCAGGAATCCCTTCTTGCCGGTCCACGCCAATACCTGTGCCAGGTGCTTAAGGTCCGTCCCGGCGTGCGTCGCCCCAAGTGAATGTAGAGCGGCGCCCACGGAATCGACCAACCGGGGCACGCCCCGGAGCTGGGAAGGCAGCGACGCGGGGATCTGGTCGAGTCCCGGGATCTCCCGCCCCTCGCCATAAATGGCAAGCATCAAGGAGGTCTCGTTGGTGCCTGCATGGTTGTCAGCATCGTCTCCGCAAGCGCCGTCCTTAAGACCTGTCATCGACAAAAGCGCCGGGTCGTGTCTAATCATGCGTTTGTAGGTCTCAATGAACGGGTCGATAAGGTGAAAACGGTGTTTACTCCAGGCCCTGCGCGCAGCCGCGTCGATACCCATATGATGTCTGGGACCACCGTGGTTGTCGAGGATCACGAGATACTTGAAGCCCTGGCGCGAAAGCGCCCTCGCGTAGTCGTAAAGGACCGACGACAGCCCGCCTGCCTGAACTGAGATCGATCCAAGGACCGGCAAGGCGTCGGACCCACAGTAGAGGGGCGGCATGTTGACCAAAGTCAGATCCGGCCGGCTCTGGCCAAGCTCATTCTGCACCCTCTTCCTCACTTCCTCGGCCACCATCACGTCTGTGCCGAGCGGCAGGTGAGGACCGTGGACCTCGATCGGGCTCACTGACATGAAGAAAACGGTCTTGTCTCTATCCAGGGACGGGAGGTCCCGCAGAGTGAGATCAACGTACTCAAGCGGCATATGCCCACCTCAGGGTAGGCATTCGGTGCCGGGCCGCAGATCACCTCTTGCGATCAAAAAGGGGCGGCCGCAGCCGCCCCCTGTTCAACCTATGCGCCTAGAGCTTCTGGCTCCCAGATCCGGTGCTGAACTTGCCACCGAGGCTCTGCTCGGCTAGTTCGATCATCCGCCTGACCATGTGGCCACCGACCGCCCCGCAGGTCCGGGAGGGGATGTCGCCCCAATAGCCCCCCGGGGGCTGGACGCCCATCTCGTTCGCGATCTCGTTCCTGAACTGGTCGAGAGCCGGACGAGCCTGAGGCACTACCGCAGTGTTGCTACGCTGCCCCTGTCCCATTAAACTCACCTCCTGTTCGTGACTTCTGACGTTATTATGTTCACAGTAGGTGGCCGTATGCTGGGACTTTGTGGTCGCGTTATGTCAATGAGCCCTTGTAAAATTATTGAAAATCAAAAATCACTATCTTGAACGCCCGTGCGAGAATAAGTCGCCAAACCGAGCTTTGACCAAAGAAACCAGGTTTATGAGTGCCGGGTCCGGGTCAGGCGATGACACCTCCGCCAGAACTGACTTGGCTTCCTCGCGGGCTGAAGACACCACCTGAAGCGTCAGTTGCAGATCCGAGACTCTGACTTCGGGCAGCCCGTGCTGTTGAGTACCGAAGAACTGGCCCGGTCCCCGCTGCTCGAGGTCGGCCTCGGCGATAGCGAACCCGTCAGAAAGAGCCTCCATGACTTTGAGCCTTTCCTTCCCGGACTCTGTCCCCTCCGAGGCAATCAAATAGCAGTAGGACTGGTCTTTTCCACGACCAATGCGGCCTCGCAATTGATGAAGGGTGGCAAGTCCGAACGAGTCGGCATCTTCAATCACCATAACGCTGGCGTTCGGAACGTCAATGCCGACTTCGATGACAGTCGTGCTGACAAGGACCTGTATCTCCTGGCGCGAAAAAGCCTCCATGCTGGCGAGCACCTCCTTGCGGGGCAGGTCGCCGTGAATCAAGCCCACCGCGATCCCACGGAGGTAACCTTCCTGCAGTTCCTTCCTGACAATCTCGGCCGCCTTTCGCCCGGTCACACCCTCCCTAATGAGAGGGCAGACGACATAGGCCTGCCTCCCGGCCGCCACTTCCTCTCGCACCTTCCGGTACGCTGTTTGCCGCCCGCGACCATCAAGCACTAAGGTCCTCGCCGGGATGCGCCCCGGGGGCATCACATCGATGACGGAGACGTCGAGGTCGCCGTAGAGAGTCAGCGCCAGTGACCTCGGAATAGGAGTAGCGCTCATGACCAGGACGTGGGGCGTGACGCCGGCGCATCCGGTCAGGGCGAGACGCTGCTTAACGCCGAACCTGTGCTGCTCGTCGGTAACTACCACTCCGAGGCGTCTCCATTGGACGTCGGCCTCCAAAATGGCGTGAGTGCCGATTAGGACGTCTATGCCGCCGGACGCCAGATCATCCAATATGCGCCGCTTCTCGGCGGCGCCGGTCGATCCGGATAGAAACCCCACGCGGACCATGTTTTGGCATAGATTTCGGAACGTCTCCCGGTGCTGTTCCGCAAGGATCTCGGTTGGAGCCAGGAAGGCGCCCTGAAACCCGTTGGCGACGCCGGCCAAAAGAGCGTACACCGCCACCACTGTCTTGCCGCTGCCTACGTCCCCCTGGAGCAAACGGTTCATCGCGCGTCCCCCGCGCAGGTCCGAACGGACGTCAGCCACTGCCTTCTCCTGAGCTGAGGTCAAAGAGAAAGGCAGCGAGAGGCGGAACGTCTCCGGCAAGCCGAGGTCCGTGAAAGCGGGCGGACCTGGCGCCTTTAGCGCCTCATCGCGCATGGATAGCAGAGCGATCTGGAGGTACAACATTTCGCGGAAAGCCATCGCCCGCCGGGCCGCGTGCCAAGCTTCCGCTGAGGGGGGGTCGTGAATGTCCTTGTAGGCTTGTCCCTCGCCGGCGCAGTTGTGCTTTTGGAGCATCTCTTCCGGTAGCGACGGGCGGATGAGCGGCAGGTACTTGGGGAGGGCCTCTTTGATGATCTTGCTGATAGACTGGGATGTAAGTCCCGCGGTGCTGTGGTACACGGGGATCACCGGGCCGCGGACCTCTCCCTCACGACCCTGGGGCAGCAAAACCTGCCACACCGGGTGGGCCATTTCGAGGCCGCCTCGGCGCCACTCGGCAGTCCCCGAGGCCAAGAGGTGCCCTCCCGGCGCGAAGTTGCGGTACATGTAGGGCATGTTGTACCAGACCAATTTCAGGACTCCACGGCCGTCCGAGATGACGACGCGAAGCGCCTGCCCCCTTTGGCTTCCAACGATGGAGGACGACATAACCCGGCCCTGGACCGTGACGTCGTCCCCCGGCCGCACCAAGTCTATTGCCATAAACCGGGAGAAGTCGTCTATGCGAAAGGGAAAGTGATTGAGAAGGTCCCAGGCAGTGTGGACGCCCAGTTCCCGCAGGAGCTCCGCCTTCTTGAGCCCCACTCCCTTAATGTACCGGGCCGAGTCCTGGAGGGTCGCGCCGGCTTCCCGCCTCATTCCACCGAGACGATGAAGTAGTAGAGTGGCTGGCCTCCCTGATGGACCTCGACCTCCACTTTATCGCCTACCACCAGTTTCGTCGCCTCCAAAGCGGTTTGGCCGGACTCCGCGCTGACGTCCTGGCCGCAGTATATGGTCAAGATCTCATCGTCTGGCCTGACTATACGCTTCACGATGCCCAGGAGGACCGACGCGGGATCGCCTCCTACGGCCTCGACTTTGCCGTCGATGAGCCCGAGGATGTCTCCCTGCTTCATGGTGTGTCTGCCGAAGCGCCCGTTGCGCGCGGCGAACGTGACTTCACCCGTCTTGACGCGCTTAATGGCTTTGGCTGCCCGCTTCAAATTGTGGCTCATATCCTCTGAGAGGTTCAGGGAGAGCAGGGCGGAAATCCCTTGCGGGATAGTCTTGGATGGAATGATGTACATGTTGCGGCCCACAAGTTTCTTGGCCTGCTTGGCGGCCAGAAAGATATTGCCGTTGTTGGGCAGGAATATGATCTTCTTGGCGCGCACGTTCTTGACCGCCTCGGCAAGCTCAGCTGTGGAAGGGTTCATTGTAGAGCCGCCGTCGAGAACCAGGTCGCAGCCCAAGCTGGTCATGATCTCCTTCATGCCGTCTCCAGTGGCGACCCCCACGATCCCGGTCTCCTTGACCAAAGGGGTCGCTACACTGCCCGCCTGAAAGGACAGCGGAACCACCGGCGACCGAGAGGATACCTCGCCCCCGACCACGTTTGACGAGAGAAGATAGGACTCAGAAGCCTGACGGCTTTGCTCGATCATGTTGTCCACGGTCACCTGCGACAGCGAGCCGTACTCCATGCACACCGACAGGACGACGCCCGGCCGGTCTGTGTGGACGTGCACCCTGGCGAGAGTCTCTGAGCCCACTACCAGGAGAGAGTCCCCATACGGCGATAGGGCGGAACGCAACCCGTTCAAAGAAATGTTCTCGCCCGAAACCAAGAGCTGCGTGTCGTAAGGAAACCTCCAGTCCGCCGTCTCCAGCTCCTCAACCCTGACGGAAGAGGACTTTAGTCGTCCCTCGTCTTTGGAAGTAGCCTCAACTGTCGTCGTTGCGGGTCTTTCTCCGGTCAGAGCTTCCAGCGCCCCCTCGATCATGTACACCAGGCCTTTTCCGCCGGCGTCCACCACCCCGGCCTGCTTCAGGACAGGCAGCATCTCGGGAGTCCTGGAAAGCGCCTCCTTGCCCCACTGCAGCCCCGCCTCCAATACCTCAATCAGGGTTGCGTCATCGGTTGCCACGGCCGCAGCCCCGTCGCGCATGGCGCGCAGGACCGTCAGGATGGTGCCCTCAACAGGCTTCATGACCGCCTTGTAGGCCGTGGACACCGCCTCATCAAGCGCAGATGCAAACTCCTTTGCGGGAGCGGTGTCTTTGCCCGAGAAGTGCTTGGATATCCCCCTAAATATCTGAGAGAGTATTACCCCCGAGTTGCCCCTGGCACCCATGAGAGCGCCATGGCTGGCCATCTCAGCCGCCTGATGCAGGGGCAGATCCTCTTTGCCCGCAAGGTACTCGGCGGCGGACGACAACGTGAGTGACATGTTGGTCCCGGTGTCCCCGTCGGGGACCGGGAAGACGTTTAGCAAGTCAACTTCCTTCTTGCGCGCGTTCAGGTACTTCTGAGATGAAAGGATAATGTCTCTAAATGTAGATCCGTCCAGCACCCGGTATGCCATTTTTAGCTCCCCGAACTCCCTTGTACCCTTACTCCTTGAACGTTGACCGTCACTTTCCTTACCTTGAGGCCCGTAGCATTCTCGAGCGTGTACCTGACCTTGTCCACAACCATCCGAGCAACCTCGCTTATCCTAACGCCGTAGCCTACAACGATGACCAGGTCAACGTACACGTCCTCGCCTTCGATGGAGACCGAGACGCCTCGCGACAGGTTCTCTTTGCCCAGGAGTTCTGAAATCCCATCGGTCATCTTTCTGCCCGCCATGCCTACCACGCCGTAGCATTCGGTTGCCGCAGCGCCAGCGATGGTGGCGATAGCTTCTTCGGAGAGGACCAGCCTGCCCAGGCCAGTCTCGCTCTCCTTACCCGTAAGTTGCGGCACTAAAGTTCCTTCTTTCCTCAATACCCAAAGGGTTAGCAGGATCCGCCCCCCCTGCTGGGGTTCTTGCTACTTCGAGACGAATCTCTCCTTTTCCTCCCTATTCTCTTATGCTAGAATAGGCGAGTCATACGGAGTGAGGAGGTTACCTACGTGCCCAGGTGCGAAGTTTGCGGCAAAGCCAAATCGGTCGGTCACAGCGTCAGCCACTCTAACATAAAGACCAAAAGGACCTGGTCTCCTAATATCCAAAGAGTACGTGCCCTGGTAGACGGCGTTCCTCGCCACATCTACGCCTGCACCCAGTGCCTTCGGACCGGCAGGGTCCGCCGCGTCACAAGGTAGCGATCAAGCCAAAAGGGCACCTCTCGTCGGGAAGCAGTCCCCCGCGAGAGGTGTCTTGTTTTGGTTGGGTAGCCTTTGCTTGCTAGGAGCGGTACCCGAAGACCGATAAGACCGCCCTAACCACTCCCGACAGGAACTTGGGGACTCGGAGCACCCGTACCTTCATCTTCTTAGGTCCCTCCAGTGCTTAAAGGCCTTTGAGATAGACCACGTAGGCTCCCGCCACGAGTCCCGCCCCTAAGAACGAGAACAGGAGCCACGAAGGCAGGGAGACGATCAAAATGATCCCCCCTGCCACTGCCATGGCAGTCGAAACGATGATACGCTGGGAAACTTTCTGAGACCGCATCCTCACGGCAATCCCCGCCCGTTATGAACAAAAACTCCCTTCACACGAATACAGTATATTCGGCGACGGGAGCCGGTGCTTACGTGAGGTTGGTGGAGCCCAAGAGCAGCGAGACAGCCTTGCCCCGATCCGTAGCTCGGAAGAGGTAGCTGCCCGAGACCAGGATGTTGGCGCCGGCCGCGATGAACGTGGACGCGTTGCCGCCGGTGATTCCGCCGTCTACCTCGATGTCCAACGGCACGCCGCGGCGCTCGGCCAGCTGCCTGACCGTCGCCACCTTCTGGACCATCCCGGGGATGCACTCTTGGCCTCCCCAGCCGGGGTTCACGGTCATAACCAGCACCATGTCCACCATGTCTAGCACGTACGGAAGGAAATCGGGCGAAGTCCCAGGGTTCATGGCTACCCCTGCCTTACACCCCCGCTCCCTTATGTCAAAGAGCGCGCGGTGGAGGTGGCGGGTGGCTTCGACGTGGACAGTGATGTAGGCCGAACTGGGCGCAAAGGCAGGTATGGCGTAGTCGAGGCACTCGACCATGAGGTGCACGTCCAGCGGCGAGCCAACTCCACAGAGCGATTGTGCCACCGCGGGACCATACGTTAGGGGCGGCACGAAGTGGCCGTCCATGACGTCAAGGTGGAGAAGGCCGGCTCCGGCACGTGACACCGATTCGGCTTCCTCACGCAACCTCGAAGGGTCTGCGGAAAGTAGCGAGGCGGAGATAACCAACGGCCTTGCTTCACTCATACTTGCGCCTCTCCTTCGTCTGGCATTCCTCAAGAAGGCTAAGGTATGTTCTGTACCTCTCCTCCCCGATGCTGCCGTCCGACACCGCCTTCCTCACCTCGCAATGCTCCTCGGTCTTGTGAAGACACCGCGGGTAGTGGCAAAGCGGCACGAGGTTGGTCATCTCTCGGTAATAGTAGCCAAGGTCCTCCGGTTCACATTCGATGACGTCCAGTTTTGAGAACCCGGGCGTATCGACGAGGTAGCCCGACTCGCCCACCCGGTACAGGGTGACTCCTTTGGTTGTGTGCCTCCCGCGTGAAATGCGAGACAAAGTGGCTGTCTGCAGATCCATCGTAAGCAACGCTGAGATCAGTTTGGACTTGCCCACGCCGCTCGCGCCCGCGAGGACCACTGCCTTGCCCTGCATTGCCGAGACCAGCGAAGAGAGCCCTTCGCCGGTCACCGCCGAGGTCACCACCGATGGATATCCCGCGCGCTCGTAGATGGCCTGCACCCAAGCCACCCTCGCCCTGTCTTCAATGTCGACCTTGTTGACGCACACAACCGCCTCGATGTCCTGGGATTCCAGGTGCACCAGGAGGCGGTCGACATATTTGAGGTCAAGAGGCGGCTGAGTGATGGTGACCACGATCACAGCTTGATCGACGTTGGCAACGGCCGGCCGGATCATGAGGTTTTTCCTCTCCATGACGCGCTCGATAGCCAGGTCTTTGCCCTTTTCCTGGAGCTCCACCAGATCTCCCGCGTAGACTTCGGTTTTTTCGCGCCTAAGTCTCCCCCGGAAGGAACACCTTACAGTCTTAGCCCCGGATGCCGCCTCGCAAAAAGCCGAGTGGACCGATAGTATGCGCGCCTCCAATAACCCCACAGCACCTCGCTTATGGCCTTATTATCTCAAAAGAGATCTTTCCCCCGCGGTTCGTCGTGACGGTCGCCTGCGACCCTTGCCACTGGAAGTCCACCGTCTGCTCTTGATCAGTCGGGAGCACTATCCTATCGTACACCACGGTATCCTGACCAGTTGAGTCCTTTACCGAGATGATCACCCTGGTGGGCTTGCCATCGACGACCATGAGCTTGGGATCGAACTTCTTGGTATAGGGGTGCTTGAGCGTGGGCGCCTCTCCGGCCGCGAACACGTTGACCTTTGTGCGCAGAAGCACCTCTGACCCTGCCACAGGGTCCTGGCTAATCACTGTACCGGCAGCCGCGGTTGCAGATGGCTGGTACATGACGACGCCGAGGTCCAACAAGGCTTCGCCCAGGACGCCCTGGACATCCGCGACTTTCATGCCGGTGAGCGGCGGTACCTTGGTCACTGTTGGCTCAGGTCCGGACGAAACCACCAGCCCCACCGGGGTGTCCTTCGAAACGTCCAGGCCTGGGGGAATCTTCTGGCTGATGACTTGACCCTTGGCGATGGTCGGATGGACCGAAAAGGCGACGTCGCCCACCTGCACGCCCGCGTTCCGGAACAGGACTTCCACTTCTCTGGGATAAACCTTGCCGACTACGTCGGGCACAGTAGCGAAATCCGGACCCTTGGAAAGGAAGCACCAGACGTCTCTACCCTTCTTGGCTTTCTCGCCGCCAAGTGGGCTCTGGGAGAGCACGGTGCCTGCGGGCACCGTGCTGTCGTAGCGGTCGCCAGAAATGGACAGGACGAAACCGGCCTCCTTGAGGATGGCCTGGGCCTCTACCTGCGACTTGCCAACGACGTCGGGCACTTCGATCTCTGGCACCGAGATCCAGCTGTTGAAGGCGAACAGTGCGTAAGCCACCGTCAGAAGGGTGACCGCCGCGATCCCCAAGAATATCTTTACTGCTAGCGAGAGCGGCTTGCGTTTATTGTGTCCCCTGGCCAAATCAGCATCTCCTCGATCCACGGCCGCCGTCGCCTCCCCCGTAGCCTCCCGCGCGGCCGGCTGCGGCGCCCCGGCCTCTAGCGCCCGGATGGCGGCCAGCATTTCGTCGGCGGATTGGAACCGCTGCTGGGGGTCTTTGGCCATCGCCTTTTGCACGAGCTCGTCCACTGCCTGGGGTATCGAAGGCGCGTTCTCCCGAAGAGACGGGGCGTTGGCCTCAACGTGCTGCAGGGCCACAGCCACCGGGCTGTCGCCCGCGAACGGCTGCTTGCCTGCCAGCATCTCGTACAGCACTACACCCAGGGAATAAAGGTCGGACTTGGTCGACACCAGTCCGTTCTTAGCCTGTTCAGGCGAGATGTATGGAGCAGACCCTATGACCATGTCCCGGGTCGTGGTCGACATCGCTCCAAGCGCCCTGGCGATGCCAAAATCGGCCACTCTGACGCTTAAGTGCCCTGCAAGCAGGATGTTTTGGGGTTTGATATCCCTGTGTATGATCCTCTTGGCATGGGCGTGCGACAGCGCCTCGCAAATTTGGGATGCGATCTCAAGGGACTCCTGCACGCCGAGGCGCCCCTTGGACTTCAGGTAGTCCCGAAGGGTCTCGCCTTTACCAATCAGCTCCATGACGATGAAGTAGAGGCCTTGGTCCTCTCCCACATCGTAAATATTGACGATGTTGGGATGCGATAGGGAGGCGACAGACTGGGCCTCGCGGCGAAAACGTTTTATGAAGTCTTCGTCCTCGCTCATCTCCGGTCTCAGGATTTTGAGCGCGACGTTGCGGTCGAGGACAAGGTCGTAGGCTTTCCAGACTACGCTCATCCCGCCTCCACCGATCTTCTCGATTATCTTGTAGCGGTTTAGGACTTTCCTTCCCGCGATATCCTGCGGCATCAGAGGGTCACCACCTCTTCTTGGCGCCTTGGGCCACGGTGACTTCGGGCCATAGCAGTACCACAGTCACATTATCGTAGCCGCCGCGATCATTTGCGACGTCCACGAGGTCCTTGGCGACCTCATCCCTTGACCTCTCCCTAAGGAGCTTCTCGATCTCTTTCGAACTCACCAAACCAGTGAGCCCATCAGTACATAATACCACGACGTCGCCCTTACCAAGATCCACCCGGTAGCCGGCGGCGCGAAGGGAGTGCTGGGTTCCGAGGGCGGCCGTGAGGATGTTCTTGCTAGGATGACGCATTGCGTCCTCCTCAGTGATAGTGCCGTTGCGCAGGAGTTCGCCCGTGATCGAGTGGTCGTCGGTGATCTGTTTGATACCGCTCGAAGACGCTACGTAGGCACGACTGTCTCCGACATGTCCCACATAGAGCAGGCCCTCCTCCTCGCTCACGAGGGTCCCGGTGAGGGTGGTGCCCATCCCCTGAAAGCCTTCCTCCCCGGCGGCGGCCTCGAACACCTTGCGGTTCCCATACCCAAGAGCGTTATTCAGGAGCTCCTCGGGACTCTCCTTTCCGCGGTTTTGGACCACGTACTCGGTGCAATACTTAACGGCAAGCGACGACGCAATCTCTCCGCCGTCGTTTCCGCCCATCCCATCGGCCACAATGGCGAGCCACCAGCCATCGGGGAGCGATTGTACCGTCCAGGAATCTTCATTCCCCGGACGGACCATACCTCGCGACGTCTTCGCGCTCCACTCCAACCCCGGTCCCTCCCAACAACGCGCCCTCTGCCTCTATGACATCTTTCGGCGGAGCTGCCCGCAAGCCGCTTCGATGTTCACTCCCAATCTACGACGTACCGTAACCTTCACGCGGTTCCTTTCGAGGGTAGTCTGAAACTCTTTCACCCTCGCCGGGTCCGGAGCCCGCCACCGGAAACCCGGGACCTCGTTCCACGGGATGAGGTTCACCAAACAGTCGATCCCGTTCACGAGCTTCCCAAGTTTCTCTGCGGCAGCCACCGAATCGTTAAGGCCTTTGAGCAGCATATACTCAATGGTGACTCTTTGTCCTGTCAAAGTCGCAAACTCCCTCAGCTCGCCTACGACGCTGGCCACAGGGTAGCGATGGTTCATAGGTATAATCTGGTTCCTTGTTTCATCGTCCGGGGCGTGAAGCGAAAGAGCCAGTCTGGCGCCCCTGCAGTCCCCGACGTATCGTCTCATCACAGACGGAATGCCCACGGTGGATACGGTCACCTTCCTGCGCGACAGTCCGTAGTAAGCCGGGTCGCACAAGGTGTCTATCGCCGCCATCACGTTGTCGTAGTTCAGGAACGGCTCGCCGGTCCCCATGAAGACCAAGTGTCCCAGGCGCTCCCCCTTAGACCGGCACATCCCGATGAACTCTTCCAGGATCTCGCCCTTGGAGAGGTTGCGCTCGAAGCCAAGCAGCGCCGACGCGCAAAACGCGCAACCTACCGGGCACCCTACCTGGGTCGATACGCAACCTGTCAGCCCGTACTTGTACGAAAGAAGCACGGACTCGCAGAGCGGCTTTCCTTCCTGACCCCAGAGGAATCTCTTCGCCCATTCCTCCTGCCCTTCCTGCATTCGGAGAAGCTCCAATTGGCTAACCTTGACGGTTTCCACCAAATACTGCCGCAGCCGTGCGGGGAGATCCGACATCTCGTCCCACGACGAAGCGAACTTTTGGTATATCCAGCCCAAGATCTGCTTGGTCCTGTACGGTTTCTCGCCGGCCTTAGCCAGCAGATCCTCCAGCTGCCCTTGATCCAGATCAAACACGCTCGGCATCAACTCAACCCCTTTTGACGGCGCGCGCTACAAAAAAGCCGTCTGTGTCCCAGTCTTGTGGCAAAATGTAACGATACCCCGGCCCCGCGAACCGCTCGCCGGCGTAGAGGCGGCGATACTCGCAGGCGGCTCCCTCCCTTGGGTCAAGAACCAAGAACTCGGGGTGCTTTCGCAGGAAGTCTTTCCACACGCACTCGTTCTCTTCCGAGGTGAGGGTACATGTGCTGTAGACCAGCGTGCCGCCTGGACGAAGGCGGGGCGCGACGGAGTCCAGCATAGCGGATTGCCGGGCAGCCATCTTCTCTACGTCCGACTCCCTGCGATTCCAACGAAGATCGGCGCGCCGGCGCAAAACCCCCAGGCCGGAGCAGGGCGCGTCAAGCAGTATCCGGTCGAACAAAGTCCCTGGCTCCTTGGGTCCGTCGCCGGTCGCGTCCATGACCGCGGCAGTGACGTTCCGAAGACCCAGCCTGCTCGCCGTCTCCCGGACCATGTCCACTCGCGCCGGGTCGATGTCAGTCGCCAGCACTTCCCCGGTGCCGCCCATCATTTCGGCCATATGCGTGGTCTTCCCGCCCGGTGCCGCGCAGACGTCCCACACCCTCTCGCCCGCCTGAACTCCCACTGCAGCCGAGATCGCCCCGGCCCCCTCGTCTTGCACTACAAACAGGCCGTCCCGAAAACCGGGCAGAGAGGTGACGTCGGCGCCGTCCATCACCCGGACGCCCGCGGGGGTGAGAGATTCCTCGGCGCGGTACCCCTTGGCGCGAAGGAGCCGCAGGTAGTCCTCGCGCGTGGCCCTGAGCAGATTTACGCGCAGGACCAGCGGCGGAGGACGGTTGTTGTGTGACGCGAGGCGCAAGGAATCCGAAAGCCCGAATCGACGCAGGTACGCTTTCGCGATCCACTCAGGATGCGAGAATCGGGTTGCTATGTACTTGAGTGGCTCAGCGTCAACTGACGGCAGATCCAGGTGCCCGGCGCTACGCGCGACAGAGCGGAGCACACCGTTTGCGAACGACCGCTCGCCGCCGTGCCGCAGGGATTCCACCACCGAGTTCACCGCAGCGTACTGAGGCACTCCCGTGAACAGCAGTTGAAATACGCCCACACGCAGAGCGCTTAGGAGGCGCGGCCGAAGAGACCCAAGCGTCCGATCGGAAAAGCGGGCCAGGTGGTAGTCGACAAGACCCCGCCATTGCAGCGTGCCGCTGGCCAGTTCCTTGGCCAGGGCCCGGTCGCGAGGATCGTCCAACCCCTCAAAATACGAAGCCCGGGAGGTGTCGCCCGTCTCACAAAGGATGCGGATGGCTACCTCCCGGGGTCCCGAATGCAACTAGCGGCGCCTCCCGCGAAGCGCTAGGAGTCGCAGGAACTGGGCAAGAGCCACAGCGGTCGCCGCGACGTAGGTCAGCGCGGCGGCGTTTAGCATGTTGCCCACAGGAACCATCTCATTAGGGGCAACGAAGCCCGAGACTTCCAGCATATCCATGGCGCGCTTGGAGGCGTTGTACTCGACAGGCAGCGTAACCACCTGGAAGATGACCGCAGCCAGGAAGAAGAGCAGTCCAAGGTCCATGAGGAAACCCGAAGAGAAGATGAGCCCCATGAAGAACAGAGGGATGGCCATGTTGGACCCGATATTGGCCACCGGAACCAGGCCGTTCCGAATCGCCAGGGGCGCGTATCCCACAGAGTGCTGCACCGCGTGACCGACCTCGTGGGCCGCCACCGCCACCGCCGCAACCGACGGGCTGCCATAGGTCGCTTGTGACAACGACAAAGTCCTGTTGCGAGGGTCATAGTGGTCGCTAAGCTGGCCCTCGACCTTCTCAATGCGCACATCGCCCAATCCGGCATCCCTGAGCAGGCTGGCGGCTACCTCGTAGGCCGCCTTGCCGCTCTGCGCCTGGAGCCTCGAATAAGTCTGGTATGCTGACCTTACCCTTCCCTGAGCCCACATGGCAAAAATGAGAGCCGGGAACACGAAGAGGAAGTAACCGCTGTCGAAAAGGAACATCACTCTTCCCTCCCTTAGATCCGCCCGAACTGTCTTGGAGCCTCCTGCCTTCCCGCGAGGAAGGACAGAGCCGTCATCGGCTTCCTGCCGTCGGGTTGGACTTCGAGGACTCCTATGGCTCCGTCGCCAGTGGCGACGACTACCATGTCCCCTTCCGTCCGAAGAACGACACCGCTCTTGGTCCCGAAGGCGTTTTCCCCTGGCAAAAGCCTTGTTTCCCACACCTTAATACGTTGCCCGTCAAACCAGGTCACCGCTCCAGGCCTTGGGGAAAGCCCTCTCACCAAGTTGTGGATCGTCCGCGCTGGGCCTGTCCAGTCGATCACTTCCTCACCCGGTCGCAGGTGAGGAGCTCTGGTCGCCCGCGACTCATCCTGGGACGTCCTGCCGGCCGCCCCAGCCCTCACAAGCATGATGGTCTCGACCAGCGCATGGGCGCCGAGACTGGCTAGCCGGCTCTCCAGGGTCCCGTACGTCTCGTGGGGACCTACTTCCAGGGCCTTTTGGACCGCGATGTCTCCGGCGTCCATTCTATGGCTCATGTAGATGATTGATACGCCGCTCGTCGAATCCCCATTCATGACCGCGCGTTGTACCGGATTCCCGCCCCGGTACAGCGGAAGCAACGACGGGTGCACATTGAGGCACGCCTGCTTGGGGGCCCTTAGTATCTCCTGCGGCAGCCGTTGTCCGAACGCCGCCACAACGACGAAATCGGGGTCCACGTCGAGGACGGCCTGAACGACCTCGGGCGCGGCGACGTCTTCGCAAGCCAGCACCGGCAGCCCAAGGCTCTCGGCGCGTTCTCTCACACTCGTCGGTGATTTCACCTGCCTACGGCCAGAAGGCCTGTCTGGCTGCGTAATGACAAGCTTGACCTTGATCCCCGCATGTACCATCTCGTCAAGACTGGGCACCGCGAAAGCCGGGCTACCCATGAACACGGCGCTGACCTGCGGCTCCTCCAACGACGCCACCTCGGATGGCTCTTCATCCTTGGGGACCTCGGCTATGGTGCCTGCTCGGTCTATGAATAACACGCCGTCCAGGTGGTCAATTTCGTGGCAAAGCGCTCTCGCGAAGAACTCCTCTCCCTCGACCCACACGTCGTGCCCGTCTCTATCCAGCGCCTTGACGGTGACGCGGAGCGGCCGGGTCACTTCCCCGATGTACCCCGGCCAGCTGAGACAGCCTTCCCACGTGGCCTCGGTCTCGTCGGACCGCGACACAATCTCGGGATTCACCAAAAAATGCGGGCCCTCGCCCACGTCGACGACCACCATACGCTTGGACACGCCTATCTGCGGAGCAGCCAAGCCAACGCCCGAGGCCGATCGCATGGTCATGAGCATATCGTCCAAGGTCTTCCGGACTGTCGCGTTGACGCGAGGCACCGGCTTGGCCTTTTTTCTAAGCACCGGGTCTTCGAAAGTCAGGATGTCGAGAACGGCCAATGGCATCACCCTTCATGGGTACGGTACTTGTAGGCTTAAGCCATGTCAACCGGGTCCACGTCGACCGACACCTTGACGCCGCCGCCCACAGAAGCCGCAGCGCGCCTTTGGAGAGAAGCCATGGCAGAGGCGTCGGCGCCGCGCAGCCCTACCTGCCACCGGTATTCCAAGCGCACTTTCGGCTTTGGAGCCGGACTCGGCCCCAGGACGTCAATGTCACCGGCCCCCTCCAAGGCAGCGGCGGCGAAAGCGGCGGCCGCCTCGCGCACTCTATCAGGGTTCCTGCCGTGCAGGTGGACTTTGAAGAACCGCTTGAATGGAGGGTACCCTAGGAGGCGCCGGTTCTCCAACTCGGTGTGGTAGAACGCCTCCGGATCCAGAACCCCCCTCACCCCGTGGTTCTCAGGGTTATAGGTCTGAGCCACGAAAGCCGCCGAAGGCAGATGGGGGTCCACCAATTCCCTAAGCGACCAAAGCAGGTGGAAGACCTTTTCCGCCGCCCTGTAGTCAGGCAGGTTCAAAAGAGTGTCGCACGACAGCACCCCTACTGCGCCCACCCGGGGGATCCCCGTGAAGCCCAGGACCATGCGGGTGGCCAGGAGGCATGCAGGCGCGCCGGCGGAGAAGCCGGCCAAGACTTTCACTGCGCTTTCCTCTTTGGCCGCGTCCTTGTCCATCCGAAACAAAGGGACGCCTGGAAAGAGGCGCGTGAACTCGGAGTAGGCGCGCTCGATGCCGAACCGCGCGAAACGCCAGGAACGTCCACCGCAGTTCGGACATGTTTCGGGAGCCTCTTGCCGCCTCCCGCAAGTGTGACATACCAGCGCTAGCTCCTTGGCATGGTAGGCCAGCGGGACCCCGCATCGTTTGCACGTAAGGGTGCTGCCGCAGTCCCGACAGGTCACCTGGGTTGACTCGCCGCGCCTGTTAAGGAACAGGATGGCCCTGTTTCCCGCAGCGAACGTCTCTTGGAGACTGCAGATCAGGGCGGGGGCCATGATGTCCTTGCCCCGCCTGGTCTCCCTTAGGTTTACCAAAGTTGAAGGCGGGCCGAACTCTGTCGACTCCTGCTTGCGCGATCTCAGATCGCCGCTTGACGCGCGCCACACGGACTCCACGGTCGGGTGCGATGACCCAAGCATGACGTCGCACCCGTCAATGCGACTCCGCAGGAGAGCGACGGTGCGCGAATCGTAGAAAGGAAGGTCGGGGGACTTGTAGGATTCGGAGGCCTCGTCGTCCACAACGATGACGCCGAGGCGGTTCACCGGCGCGAAGATCGCCGCCCTGGTCCCAAGCGCGACAGTCTTCTCATCCCTGCAGAGGGAGAGGTACGCGCCCCTCCTGGTGACGCCCGTGAGTTCGGAGTGGAGGCACGAGACTTCCCCCGGAAGCGCTGCATCCAGCCGGCCGAAGGCTTCTCCGACCCCCTTGATCTCCGGGACAAGGAATATGGCGCCCCGGCCCTGCGCCCTGACCTGACGCAACCGCTCCAGGTACTGAGTCCACCGATATTCCCGGTCTCCGCTAACCAGAATCGCTTCGCCGCGCTGCTGCGGCGTTCCCAAGTCAGCGCCCACAGGCGCCGGGAGGGCCTCCTCCGGTTTGCGTTTGGGGACCACCGGCGGCCATAGGCAAGATAGCGCGGCCGAAAGCGGGGCGCAGTAGTAGTCGCTGAGACGCGCGGCGAGTCGCTGTAGGTGAGGTCCAGGCAGGAACTCCAGGTCATATACCGCCTTGACGCTCTTGATCGCGATGCCGGGCGGCGGGGGGCTCTCCCCTACCACAAAACCGTCGGCCTCGCCCCGTCCAAACGGCACTCTGACCTTGGCGCCCTTTGGGAGAATGACCAAACCCGGCAGTTCGTAAGTGAACTGCCGGTCCATTAGGGCGGGAACGTCCATTATGAGATTAACGAATCGTCCGGGCATCAAAAGACCGCTTGTTATTGGGACTTTTGCTCGGCCTCACCGGCGACGGGGGCCGGAGGCGCTTCGGTTACAGACTTGCCAGGGGTCTCGGGCTTAACCTCTGGCCTGCTAACCACACGAATCCTGCCCTCAGTTATTTCCTGCAGGGCAGTGATAACGGGTTTGTGAGCGAATACGACTCCAGGATCTCTCCTATTGATTAGCTGCCTGGCCCTCTTCGCTACCGCAACCACGAGGCTGTATTTTGAATCGAGGATCGTCAACTCTCTCTCCGGTGGCCGATTGATCATGTGGTGCCCTCCTAAGCCTTCGGGCGAAAACCGAGCTATCTTCCAGAACGGGCCCTTTCTCCCGCCACAACGGCGGACAGTCTTGACAGAGCCCTTCCAATGTCAGCATTGATAATAACATAATCAAAGGCTGAGAGATCCGCCATTTCCCTCTCCGCGCTCATGAGGCGAATCTCCTGGTCGCGGTCGGACTCCGTCCCTCTGCACCCTATCCGTCGCCGGAGTTCATCCATAGAAGGCGGCAGGATAAAAACGAAAACCCCTCTTGGGTATACCTCCCGGAGGGTCTTCGCGCCTTGGACGTCCTTCTCCAGGATAACGTCAAAGCCCGTTGACAGGGTTTCCTCAATGCTCTTGGCCGGCGTCCCGTACATATTCCCATAGACTTCGGCCCACTCCGCGAGTTCGCCGCCGTCTTTCATGCGAGTAAATTCTTCCCTTGACACAAAGAAATAATCCACTCCGTCGGTCTCCCCGGGACGACGCGCCCGGGTAGTGACGGAGGGACAAAACCTTACGCCTGTATTGTCCGCCAGAAGCGCCTTGCGCAGGGTCCCTTTGCCGCACCCTGACGGAGCAGTAATAATGAATAGGATTCCTCTTGGCATATCTTATCTATTTCTCGTCCAGACGTGATACCACGGTCTCGGGGTTCACTGCGCTCAAAACAACGTGCCCTGAATCGGTCACAATAACCGCGCGAGTGCGCCGGCCGTGAGTCGCATCTATGAGCATCCCTTTATCGCGGGCTTCAGAGACTACCCTTCGGATAGGCGCGCTTTCCGGCGAAACCATTGCGATTATCCTGGCCGCCGAAACGATATTGCCGAAACCCACGCTGACCATCCGGATGCTCAATTGGCAACCCTCCGACTACTTCTCGAGGAACCTGGCCAGCAAGGCCTCTTTCTGTCTCTTGCCGAGGCCCTGGACCCTGCGGGACTCGTCGATGCCGACTTCCTCCATAATCTTCTCCGCCTTCACCTTGCCCACTCTCGGCAGGGACTTCAGAAGGTAGGAAACCTTCATGCGCTGTATAACGGGATCCTTACGGCCTGAGATGATGTCCGAGAACTTGACGTTACCCTTCTTGAGTTTGGACCTGAGCTCCGCCCGGGCCCTCCTCATTGTCTGCGCCTTTTCCAGCGCCTTCTTCTTCTCCGCCGGGGTCAAACTAGGAAGCGCCATGTTTCTCCCTCCTCACAGACTTTGCCATTCGGCAGTATGCTGCTCTCTCTGTCTAAGCCCACGAAGGGCGTTATTCGCTCCATTTGGCAAAATTCCTCTTTTTCATGCCAGCCCATGCCCACTAAACTCATAAAAATGCTGGTGGCGGCCAAATCTGGCCGCCCCAGCAGACAAAATCCGTGCTCAAGAGCCTCGATGAGAGCCTATTTTCGGAGCACGGGCACGTTCCAGTTGTGCCCGCTGTTGTTGTCCCAGTGGTCGGCCGAGTCTTTGAAGCAGAAGTCGAGGCAGCGCTCGCCATCGCAAGTTATCTGGCAAGAGAATGTCCCGTCGGTCTTCCTGTTCATGGGGACGGTCTTCGGCGCCTTCCATCCATCCACCCCGTAGTGAAGATACACCTTGTCAGCGCCGTGGCGGACCAATAGTCCCCTGTACCCGATCTCCTCCACCGAACCCTTCTGCGCGGGCGCCGGGCTGTTCCATATCCTTTCGTCTAGCACCAAATCACCTCCAGGAGTGTCACACCTATTCTTTCCCGGCCGCACCTGGGGTATTAGCGGTCCGAGCAGAGGATAGTAGATCCAGGTACATGGCGTGCGACCATGCCAACGGCGACACCGACCTGGGCTCGCCTCGGATGCAGTCCAGCTGCTCCGGCAGAAGGCCACTATCGGTCGCGACGCCGCAAAACCACTTCACGTACAATTCGAGGTCTTTGGCGCCCAGTTCGCCCAGCCTCAGCCCTGCCAACACATACCAGGCAGTTGTGACAGGCCACGGGTTGCCGGGAAGGTCGCGCGCGCCGTCTGGCCTCCAATACCAGTCGCCTCTGTACCGGGCGTATCCAGCCGTATCAGTCCCTGGCAGGACGACAGCCAGAGAGCGCTTGAGGCGGGTCCAGGTGATCTTGCTCCTGCGCCGGATGGTCTCCAGGAGAGCCGCGTTTGACGGGCCGAATGAAAGCGCGGCTCCGCCTGGAGGCGGGATGACCAAGGGGATCATGAACAGAGACGCGTCATCGGTCCAGTCCATTTCGATATCGGAGCGCGCACGTGAGAAACCCGCGATCCCCCGGCAGAAGCCCCTGTCCTCGTTGGATAGGTACTGCTGCAAACCTGAGAGAAGCAGGGCGACCCCGCGCTCAAAGCCCCGGGAGTCGGCCTCGTAGCCCAGGGCTGACGCCACTTCGGCAGCAGCCAGGAGTCCTCCCGCGCACGCTGCCTGGGTAAACGCAAAGACGCCCCTCCGCTCTTCCCAGAGGTCGTAGGAGGGCCTCACAAGCGTGCCGTCCGCCTGGGTGTAGTCCAATATGAATGATGCCGCTCTCTTCACAAAGGGCAGGTACGCATCGTTAAGAGAGTCCAGGTCACCCGCGATTCTAAGGTAGTCGCCGGCTGTCATGAGCGACAGCGCGGTCTCGTCCTCCTGGATGGGCAGGTCGCCGCCTCCAAGTGTCCACGGGTGCCACCCGGATGCCTGCGTGCCGTCCACCCTGTAGCGCTGCCAGAAAAAACCGGCCTTGGAGATCGCCCTGGAACAAAACCCCAGGTACCGCCGAGCGTAGGCGGGCAAACCGGTACGCAGCAGCGCCGAGACGCACATGGCGGCATCTCGGGGCCACACGTACCGGTAATGGTCCCGGTAGTCCCCCTGGATGTCGGTATCGCAGGCAGCGACGATTCCCCCGCCATAGTCTGCGTGGGAAGCAAGGACCGCGACCGACAACCGCGCCTCACTTTCAACGCCGCTCCAGTAGCGCTCCGAGCGTGACAGGACCAAAGACGCGTTGCAGGCCATGTCCAGATTGCTGTCGGCCCCAAAACGATCCGCTCCGAAAGCCAGCAGGTATTCGGCGCGGACGCGACGCGTAGACGCCCAGCGTAAGCCGAGCGCACTCTGTATGAAGCCGTGGTCCACCAAAGGACCCTCTACCTCACCTGAATCCTGCAAAAAGCGCACGCCGCCGTCCCTCACCTTGGCCACGGCGACCCGGTTCTCTCCGTCGAGGGCGGCTTGCTCCGCAGTGCCGCTCAACTGGATTGCGACCCAAAACGCGCCCTTGAAGTGGTAAAGCCTCCTTTTGACCGGGTCCCACGCAGCCCCCTCCCCAATCGTGGTCTCGCCGAGCGCGTAGGCCTGCATCGAGTATAGGGCCAGGGCCTCTTCTGGGGGGGCGTTTCCAGGTCCCGTCAACACTTCCACTGTCCTGGCCCACACAGGCAGATACGGGTCGACGCAGTCGGTCACTACGGCGTTAAGACTCCCGTCCCTCCTTTGGGTCTCCCACCGGAAGGACATGCCGGAGCCGTACGCCCCCCTGGTCTCCCATCCGGCGCCTCCCACGGAGTCGAAAGACCCGGACCTCCAAAGCAGAAGGTTGTTGTCGCCGTTTTCCTGAAGGTGATTCAATAGGCCGACGCTGGGCCAGAACATCTCGCGAAGGCGAAGGTCCTTGTCCAGGCCCAATGATAGCCGCCCGTTTCCCAGTGTCGCCGCCCGCATAGCCCGCACCGCCTGTAAACAGAATAAGACACGAGGTAATCCTCATAATTAATGCATCTGTGGGAGGAATCCTATTCGTGCTCTGGTTCTACGTGCTCGTCGTTGTAGCAGTGTCTCTTGCGCTCTGGTTTTACCGGACCGGGCGACGGACCCGCCGGGGAGCCGGCGGTCGCGAGCGCACCCTGACCGAGGCGTCGGACGAGATAGGCGCTCCTCCCGAGGCCATCGACCCCGACAAGGCGCTCTTGTCCGACAGGAGGGCGGGCGTCTCCAGACCCTTGGTGTCGGACCCCCGTGCCGCGCGTACCGTCAAGGACGAATCATCACAGCGGCGGCCTGACCATGGTTCTTTGAAGGAGCGCCCTATACGCAAAGACAACCTTTCGAAGGAAGTAGAATTGGACTGGGAAGCCGCCGAACTAATCGAGGTCCAGCCGGGAGCTTATGCCTATCCCAGGGATTTTCGCGACAAGGACTACGTCCTTCCCGACAAGTACGGCAAGGAACGGCTGGTCCTAATGGCCAGAGACCCCCGATGGATCTACGCGTACTGGGAGGTGGCCCGGGACCGGTACCAGGAACTGCGCGAAAGGCGTCTCTCTGAGTGGGGCCTGTCCAGGCCGGTCCTCAGGATGTACGACCTCACGGAGCCCTCTCCTTGGTCCAGACACTTCGACGTCGACCTCGCGGACGAAGCCGAGGACTGGTATGTGAGAGTTGACCGCCCTCGGCACAACTTCGTGGCGGAGCTCGGTCGGGTTTTCCCGGACGGATTCGTGGCCCTGGTGCGTTCCAACGAGGTATGCCTGCCCCCCGAGGCGGCGTCGATGGAGGTGTCGGAGGAATGGGCTCCTCTGGACTGGGACGCGAGCTACGGACGGTTCATCGCCAAAGTCGGGACCAGTTCGCCCCTCACGTGGGGGAAGTAGATTGAGGAACGCCAGCGGGTTCCTATCCCTAATCCTCCACGCACACCTGCCCTATGTGAAGCACCCGGAGGTCGAGGACTCGCTAGCGGAACGATGGCTCTTCCAGGCGCTGACGGAGTGCTACATTCCGCTTCTGGGAGTCTTCGGCCGCCTCGTCGCAGACCATATCCCTTTCCGGGTGACCGTGTCGTTGTCGCCGCCGCTCCTGGAGATGCTGGCGGACCCTCTCCTCACGAAGAGGTATAAGCGCTACCTCATGTCTTTGGTGGAGCTAGGCGAGAAGGAGATCGACCGCACGTCCACGGACCATGTGATGAACCGCCTGGCCAGGATGTACAAGGACCGCTTCGCGGAAGTCTTACGGATATTTCGCGAAGACTACCACGAGGATCTGATCGGCGCCTGGGACGCCCTGTCGCGCGCGGGCGCGGTGGAACTCATCACTTCCGCGGCGACCCACGGGTACCTCCCATTGCTCCTGAATCCGTCAGCTATAGGAGCCCAGGTGCGCACGGGGCTCGCGGCGTTCCGCCGCCATTTCGGGGTTGGCGCGCAGGGCTTCTGGCTGCCCGAATGCGCCTATTCCCCTGAGGTTGAACCGTTCTTGCGTGAAGGAAACGTCACGTACTTCATCCTGGAAACTCACGGCGTGCTCCTGGCAACGCCCAGGCCCAGGTTCGGGTTTCACGCCCCCTTGGTGACCCCACGTCGCCTTGCGGCTTTCGGGCGCGATCCAGACTGCTCCAAACAGGTCTGGAGCGCCGATGAAGGCTACCCCGGCGACGGCGCCTACCGTGATTTCTACCGGGATGCCGGCTATGACCTGCCAGTCTCTTATCTCGGCAAAGCCCTTCCGCCTGACGAGAGGGTGCCCACCGGGTTCAAATATTACAGGGTGACAGACAGGCGCCTTCAGTACAAGGAGCCTTACGACCCCCAGGTGGCAGAGAGAAAGGCGGCCGAGCACGCTGAGAACTTCCTCTACTGGCGGACCAAGGAAGCGGAGCACTACAAAGGCCTTTGCGGCCGCACCCCGATAATGGTTGCGCCGTACGACGCCGAGCTCTTCGGGCACTGGTGGTATGAGGGGCCGATCTTCCTGGAGCAACTCTTCCGGCAAATGGCCGCGCAGGATCGTGTGGTCGCGGTGACTCCGACCGACTATCTCTCGTTCTACCCCGTCAACCAGGTCGCGGAGCCGGCCCGGTCCAGTTGGGGGTACAAGGGCTATAACGAGGTGTGGCTCGAGGGGTCTAATGACTGGATCTATCGACACCTGCACGTCTGCCAAGACCGGATGACCGAGGCAGTGGGCAGGCATTCCGACGCGACCGGCCTCTCCCAAAGGGCCCTCAATCAGGCTACCAGAGAGATCCTCTTGGCTCAGGCATCTGACTGGCCGTTCATAATGAAGACCGGGAGCGTGCCGGAGTACGCCCGGCGGCGGTTCGTTTCTCATATCGGAAGGTTCAGAAGCCTCTTGGACCAAGTGGAGGAGGGCGCGGTTGACCCCGTTTTTCTGGGGCAGTTGGAAGAGACGGACGGGATATTCCCCGATCTGGACCTCGCGTCATCATGGCGGGAGGCAGACGTTGTCTAGGAAGGGCTGGTCTTAGTGCCGGAGCATGAGACAGGACAGGAAAGAGCGCAAAACCTTAAAGAACTGGGAGTCCAGAGGGTCCCGGACCACAAGAGCGAGATCTTCTGCTTGCCCATAATTGGCCAGATAGAAGGTCACATAGTGCTACCGTCGCAGAACAAGACTACCAAGTATGAGCACGTCATCCCCCAACTGGTAGCGGTGGAGGAGAACCCCGAGGTGTCCGCCCTACTAATCCTGCTCAACACGGTCGGCGGAGACGTTGAGGCAGGGCTGGCCATCGCCGAGCTGATAAAGAGCGTCTCCAAGCCGACTGTCTCGCTGGTGCTTGGAGGTGGGCACAGCATCGGCGTGCCAATCGCGGTCGCAGCCCGTCACTCGTTCATCACAGACTCGGCCACGATGACTATCCACCCCATTCGACTGGCCGGTACCGTCCTGGGAGTGCCCCAAACCTATGAGTATCTGGAAAAGATGCAGGACCGGGTGATAAAGTTCGTCGTCGAGAATTCGGGAGTCACCGAGGCCAAGTTCCGAGACCTTATGTTCCGCACAGGGGAACTGGACATCGGCACCGTCCTGGTCGGCAAGGAGGCCGTGACCTCAGGCTTGATCGACGAGGTTGGCGGGTTGGCCCAGGCGGTGGCGAAACTGAAAGAGATGACCAAGAAGGCCAAAGACGAAGTACAGTAAGGGGGCTCTTTTGCATGGTGCTCTACACCATATACCCGCTAGAGATTGTGCTGCAGTCAACCCAAGTGGAAAACCGCAACTTCTTCTCAGTCGACTTCGAGGGCAAGACCTTCGTCTTGGAGATGGTAAACGGCCAAGCGCAGATCGTGCGGCTGGTCTCGCCCAATCCCCGCGACTACCTGAACCCGTCGTGGCAGCCCGGCACCAAGTTCGGCTTCACTGTGCCAGGGACCGGAAAGTAGCGGCGACGCACGGCAAACCTCAAAGGCGCCCTTTCGTAATAGGATCACGTAATGGAGCTTATTCACTGGAGGGCGAGCGCTATGAGGCTGGGATGCCTTGGGATCATCCTTCTGGCGGTCGGTGGACTGTTCCTTCTGTTCGGCCTTATCGGCGGTGTCCTGGGCATAGGCTTCGGGATCGTCGGAGGGATGCTTCACGCGGTATTCTCCGTCATAGGAGGCATCTTCGCCGCCATAGGCGGGATCTTCAGGTAACGTAAGCGAGGGCGCGACTTGCTCAGCCGCCCGAAAGGGCTGACACCAGGACAACGTCGTCGCCCTCGCCGATTTTCCGAGATAGATCCGCCTTCTCACCGTTGATTAAAGCGAACATAAACAGGTCCTGGTGGATCCCCAGGCTCGCAAGCACATCCAGAACGGTGCTTCCGTCCTCGGCGTCCACCACGATCTTCTGTCCCCCGCCCGGCATGTACTGGGCGGAACCTCCCACGCAGGAGAGAGTTATCTTCACACCGGTCCCACCCTCGCCGTCCCAGGACGTCCACCACCTGCTATCCCAGGCTGTAACCTAACTTCAACAGCGTCTTGGCAACATACCCCAAACCCAGTTCTGTGAGCTTAGCCATCCCAGGTAACCCCTGCGGAGTCCAACCCCTGGCCGCGTAGTAGTTGTCCAAGAGAGTGTCAGCGTCCTGCCTGGAGATGACTTTGCCCGCCGCTGGCCCCGACGGCACCTTCTCCTCCATGAACCTATCCGGCGGGTAGTCGTGTGCCCTGCCAAACCCGCTTATCTCCCGGGCGGTGAATGCCCGGGTCAGGTTCCAGGTCCGCTCAGACGACCGCAGCAGGTCATCCCAGGTCATGTCAAGGCCTGTGACCAGCGGGAACATGTCGGCATAGTTCTCCAGTTCAAAGCCTATCTCCACCCACTGAAGCCTGCACAATCCCAGCGCGTCAAACGTGGGCCGGATGTGCTGAAGCTCAATGGTCTTCTCGGCCTTGCCCAAAAGGCTGTCTCGTCCTTTGGCCACGTCGTGGGTTATGGCCCAAGACCTGCTGTGGTGTGCGCCGATGTCACACGTCATGTACGAGACCATCATGGCCGGAGCCCAACGCGCCTCATAGCCTGACCACTCAACGCCTTTCACCTGGATCGCGAACTTTTCAGACCCGCCGCCTATCTTCCTGGAGGCAGTCCTGACCCCCTCGGCCAAGAGATCGCCGATGCCTTCCCTCCTGGCCATCTTCTCCAGTAGGTACACCACGCCCCCCAGGTCTCCCCAAGCGAGCTTGCGCCCAACCTGCTCCTCCGTAAGCAGGCCTTTCAGAAAGCACTCAATAGCGAACCCGGCCACATTCCCGCCCGAAATCGTGTCGAGCCCGAGTTCGTCGGCCACCGCGTTGGCGTAGGCGACTTCCTCAATTTTGTCTATGGCAACGTTGCCGCCCAGAAGGGCGATTGTCTCATACTCAGGGCCTTCTACCAGGACCTCGCCCAGCGACGTGCTGGCCTTCGAGTACTTGCCGCAGGGCGTGGGACACCCGAAGCAGCCCTTGTCGGTTATCTTGATCCTTTCCTTCAAGGCCTGGCCATTGATGCCTTTGTGGCCCTCAAAGTACGTCTCGCTGAAGTTGCGGGTAGGGAACGCCCCCACCTTGTTGACCCAGTCCACTACCTCGGCGGTGCCGTAGGGGGTCCAGGTCTCGAAGCCGGGTTTGTGGAAACAGCCGGCGTACATCTCCTTGCCCTTCTGAAAAGCCTTCTCGGGCTGGGCTATTGGGATGGACTTTGTCCCTCGGACCGCAATGGACTTGAGGTTCTTGGAACCCCAGACAGCGCCGACGCCCGTCCGCCCCGCCTGCCGGCCAAAGTCATGGGAGATGCAGGCGAACTTCACGAGGTTCTCACCGGCGGGACCTATTGTGGCAATCTGAAAATCCTCGCCCAGCCGTTTCTTCAAGATGGCCTCGGACGATATGGCGCCTTTACCCCACGTGTCGCCGGCGTCCTCGAACGAGATGGCGTCGTCGTTCACCACAAGGATGGTTGGCTCGTTGGCCTTGCCCGTGAGGACGATGGCGTCGTAGCCTGCGTATTTTATCTCGGGCGACAGGTGACCGCCCATGTTGGAGTCGCCGTACCCGCCACTTGCGGGCGACTTGGTCCCCATGTGCACCTTGCCGGAGCCGGGAAGAAACACGCCTGTGAGCGGTCCCGGCGCGATGACGACCACGTTGTCGGGGGAGAATGGGTCCGTGCCCTCGGGCACCATGTCCCACAGAAGCTTGGCTACGAAACCGCGTCCTCCGACAAAATCCCTTATGAGATCATCGGGAGTCGGCCTGGCTTCGGCTTTTCGGGAGCTGAGGTCAACCTCAAGGATCTTGCCCGCGTACCCAAAGCGCGTCATGCCCTCCTCACCTCTCCATCCTCGTCCACGATCGCTTCCCGCGGGCAGTACTTGATGCACTCGCCGCAGTGGAGGCAGACGAACGCCACATTCTTCTCGGTGATGAAACGAATCACTTCCTGCGGGCATGCATCCACGCAGACACCGCACCCAACGCACTCCGCGCTCTCCACCCTGAACGAGCCATCGGCCTGCTCCTTTATGGCGCCGACAGAGCAGACGTCCCGGCATGCGCCGCACTTGGTACAAACCAAGACCTCATACTTTCCCGGCACTGGGAACCTCGCTTATGCCCAGTGCTCCGTATCTGGGGTTGTTCAAGCCAAAATTGGTGAGCGCGCAAGTGAGCAGGCACACCTTGCAGCCTGAGCACCTGTCGGAGCGAGCGGAAAGCTTCATTGGCTCCTCCTCCAATCGAGAATATCTCTTGGCAAATTCGACGCGGCATGCCCCTCGCCCTGCAACCGGGTATGGCGGCTCCCTCTGATATAATGCCGGTGGGAGGCGACCCCTGTTGGACAGAGCACGGATAGGCGACCTGAAACTGCACTTGCGAGGCGAAACCGACGGCACCGGAGTCCTGGTGGTCAACGCCTCGGCTGCGCTGTTCTTGGACCGGGTGGCGAGGGTCTACTTCGACTCCTTCATGGCTGAACTGGAGGCCGCCGCCAAGACGGGCTTCTCCGCCCTGGGCGACCCCTTCGCCGCAGGTCCCGCGCTCTCGCCTGGGATCGTCAAACGGGTCAGACGCAAGTTCAAGGTCCAAAGCGAGGTCGCGTCAGCCGACTGGACGCGCCTTTGGAGCTCCGTGATCTCCGTGGCCAGCGGCGGAGCCTGTCCGTTCTCAGATTTCGAGGTCAAGCGCATTGACCCACTGTCCGTCGAACTCACTGCGCCGTACAGGACCGACCTGATCCTGACCTACCGCTGCCAAAACAACTGCGGCCACTGCTACGCGGGCGGTCCCCACGAGTCAGCGCAACTGCCCGCTTCATCCTGGAAATCCATCGTCCGCAGACTCGCGGCTTGGGGGGTGCCCACCTTGGTGTTCACAGGCGGCGAGCCCCTTTTGCGATTAGACCTTGAGGAAATCTTACGGGAAGCCCAAGACCTGGGCTGCATCACCGGGCTCATCACCAACGGCAGGCTTCTCACCGAGAAGCGAGTTGCGAGCCTGGCCGACGCTGGGCTGGACTTCGCCCAGGTAACGCTAGAGTCCTCCGACAAGGACGTTCACGACCGCATGGTCGGCTCTTTGGGAGCGTGGCAAGAGACGGTGGACGGCATCAAGAACGCCGTACAGCGCATCTATACCACGACCAATACCACGGTGACACAGGACAACAAGGGCACCATCCTGCCGACCATCCCGTTTTCGCAGTCTCTGGGCGTCAAGAAGTTCGGCATCAACGCCCTGATCAGATCGGGGCGCGGCACCGATGCCGCAGGTGTGGAGCCATCAGAGCTGCGGCTGTTACTGGATAAGGTGACGAAAACCAGTTCTGACCTGGCCTTCCCCTTCATCTGGTACACCCCCGCATGCTACAAAGACGTCAACCCTGTCTCGCTGGGTTTAGGAGTCAAGACCTGTTCAGCCGCCAGCACAGTGCTCGCGGTTGAGCCTGACGGCAACGTCATGCCGTGCCAGTCCTACTACAAGTCTTTGGGCAATGCGATGAACGACGACTTCCCAAAGATGTGGCAGCACCCTTTGGCAGTGGCGTTGCGCAAGCGCCGTCAGGTAGGCTCACTGGACCACCCGGACCTCCCGGTGCTGCCCGACAAGTGTAAGGCCTGTGAGGACCTGGCCCTTTGCGGCGGGGCATGCCCGTTGGATAGAAGGGTGTCGTGCTAGGCATGTCAGCCGGGCAAGTCAACCGGAGGGTGACTTGCCGCAAGCGCAAGCGATTCCGCTCAGCCAGCGAAGCGGCTGACAGGAATAGCGAGAGCGTCCACCGTGCCCGGTGACTACGTCACGGAAATCTCTCGAAGGCTCTGAATCGGCAGTCAGTGCCAATCTCGTTGGCACTGAAGTCTCTCGAAAGCCCGAAATCGGAAGCCAGTGCCAATCTGGTTGGCACTGAGACTCCTCGAAGGCCTGAAACGCACGGTCAGTGCCAATCTGGTTTGCACTGAAGTCTCTCAAAGGCTCGAAATCGGCAGTCAGTGCCTATCTGATTGGCACTGAAGCCTCAGAAAGGCCCGAACCTGACGCTCAGCGCAAATATCGTTCGCACTGATACCTCTCGCGAACCAGAATCCTGCCCCCAGTGCCCACCACGTGGGCACTAGCACCCCTCGAGGAGGTCGCACCCGATAGTTGCAGTCGGTCGAAGGCTAGAAGTCGATCCTGTCGGGCAGTCTCATCTGGGCAAGATGACTCACATCGTTCAGTCTTGACAGGGTCAACCTTTGTCCCCCGCCATTGCTTGTCATCTCAAGGATGCTGATTGACGCCGTATCCAGGCGAATGCTCCAGAAGTCCTCAAGTCCCGCGCCAACAGCTTTGAGGATAATCGTCTTCAGAGTGAGACGGTGCGAAACCAGGATGACGTCGTTTTCGCGAGCCAGAGTGACGAGGGACTCCACCCCATTCCAGGCCTGGTCCTGGACTTCCTGCAGGGTTTGTCCTCCCGGAAACCTGACGAGGTGCGGGGTCCTGACCCAAGCGTCGTACTGTCCGGGATACTTTGTCTCAACGTCTGTGAGAGCCATGCCGCTCCACTCGCCGACGTCGATGTCCGTGAACCGCAGGTCAGGGAGAGGGATAGGCCGAGGGATGAGGCGAGGGATGGAGCAGGTATCGGAGGTATCGGAGGTCTTGGAGGTCTCGTAGCGCCCAAACGCATCCGACACAATCCTGGCAGTCTCAGCTGCGCGCGACAGAGGACTGCAAAAGACGGTGATCGGGTTCGGTGCCTGCTCGTACAGAGCGCGACCGAGTAGCTTAGCCTGTTCGCGCCCAACCTCATCTAGCGGCACATCGGTCGTGCCGCGAAAAACCTCGCCCTTGTTCCAAGCGGTCCGGCCGTGCCGGACCAAGTACAGCTTCCCCATGCCCCAATCATGCCACCGAGCGGGTGATCGCGGCAACCCTACGTCCTACTGTCGGCCGCGACGCGTCTACCGGCGGGAACCTTTGCTCCTAACGGCGGGACCTGCGCTCCTGCCTGCGGCGCGCCACCGCCTGCCACCAGTATTCGCCCTGGTACTGCGCCGGGTAGTAGCCCTGAATGGTCACGGGTGTCCCGGGCACGACGTAAGGGTAGATAGTCTCAACATCCCAGTTGTGCATTCGGATGCAGCCGTTGGAGACGTATCCGCCGATGCTCCAGTCCATGTTGGTGCCGTGGACGCCGTAGTTACCGGTGGGGACATCCAGCCCCATCCACCGGCTACCAAGTACTTCCCACCAAGGACTAGGGTCGAGCAGGGCGACGTGCCAGTTGCCAACCGGGGTTGGCGTGGAGTACTTGCCCACCCCAACGGGATAAGGGCCGAACGCGCGGCCCGAATAGTAAAAGGTGAGCTGGCGAGTGGAGACGTCGATGACGATATGAGCCAAGTTCGCAGCGTAGGACCATGTTTTTGGACGGTACAAATAGATCCCCCGGCCTAGTCTATGAGTGAGTGGATACTACGGGTTCCAGTGGACTCGGGTCTAGCCTCTGGTGAGGAACCAGGCCAGCGAGACCCCACCCACGGCCCAGCAGTAGTAGGCGAACTTCGAGAGTTCGCCCCTCCTGACCACGCGGAAGACGACCGCAAGGGCGAAGATCCCCGCCACAAATGCCACGGCCGCGCCTACCAAACCAGTGGAGCTGTACATGGAAGCGCCTGCTTCCGCCGCCTTGCGGTAATCAAGGAAGGCCCCCCCAAACACGGCTGGTAACGCCAGGAGAAACGAGAAGCGGGCGGCGTCCTCGCGGGATAAGCCCGTCATCAGGCCAGTCACCATGGTCATGCCGGAGCGAGATATCCCCGGCGTAATGGCCACCGCCTGGGCGACCCCTATGCCCACGGCCCGGCCTAGAGTGACGGTGCTGAGTGTCTCCTGCCTGACGCCAGAGGTGGTCCGCAAACGGCGTACCGGCCTTCCGCCCAGCCCAGACAGCGAGAGGACGAAGCCGGTGATTATGAGTCCGGCAGATGCAACAACGGGGGATGAAAATGCCCGCTCCACAAAATCCCCGCCTAGCACGCCAACCAGCGCTCCTGGCACCGAGGCGACCACAAGCATCCAAATGACGCCGAGCGCTCGTCCCCGATCACCGCGGCTTTCCGGCGCCAGAACTCCCTTGAGCAGCCAGCCAATCTCACGCCAAAGCATGACGACTGTCGCGAGGGCAGTGCCCAGGTGGACCATGATGCTGAAGGAAAGCCCCGGGGCAGGCAACCCCAGCACGGCAGACCCGAGTATTAGGTGGCCTGAACTGGAGACCGGAAGGAACTCGGAGAGGCCCTGCAAGAGGCCCAGACACGCAGCCTGCAAAGCGTTCAACTAGCTGATCACCGCCTCGGCAATGTTCATGGCGTGGTCACCCACCCTTTCCCAAAAACCTACATGTCGGTCAGGATTCGTTTCACTCGCCTAACGCCGAAGACGGCAGCCGATCCCCCGGCCAGCACCGCGATAGCGACGACAGCAGCTTGGGTTGCGAGCGTCGCCGTCCTCATTGTGATACCCGGAAACCACCGCCCGGGAAGTGGGGTCGTCGGGAGTAGCATGAGGAACGACAACGCGAAGACCATCACCATTGAGCCAAGCATTGTCGTGATTAGTTTGCCTGTCCCGCGGCCGCTTTTGGACGAGCCAAATTCGACCTTAAGCGTGAAGTCGGGGAAGAACACGTCAAGGAGTATCTGCACCGACGCCACGGTAACCACCATTGAAGCGCCCATGAGGATCACCATGCCCATGGATCCGTGAGGGAGTCCCGACAGCGATATCGCCACCACCGACAAAGCGAACAGGACAGCCGGCGGAAGTAGCGCGTAGGTGATCTTGGCGCCGAAAAAGCCGCGGGCGTCGACGGGATTGCCGCGCACCAGCCAGAAGCTGGCGCCTTCTCTCGACACAGATATCCCGCCCGTCTGAGCCCCGGCGACCGACCCCATCATAACTGACATCATAGTAACCACGCTCCCAAGCACGACGGAGTCCTGCCCGCCAAACCCGGGGGATGAAGACTGGCTCTTCATGTTGAAGATGAAGAACCCGACCACGATCACGCCTATGACCAAGTTGTACCAGACAAGGGGATCCCTAAATAGGAGCCGGAGATCCTTCCGGAGCACGGTCCAATACGTCCCGGACGGCAACGCGCTGTGAACGGCCAAAGAGGAGCCTCTTCCACGCGACCGCTTCTTCACAACGCCGACCGCGGTCTCCTCGGTTCTGCCCGCCCAGCCGGCGAGGAACCACCCGCGGGACACGCGGACAGCCAGCGTCGACAGTCCCACTGAAGAGACTACCAGCGCCAGGGCATATGGGATTGGGTTCAGGTCAAATTCGCGAATGGTGCCCAGGACCGCGTTCACCATCCACGTGCTTGGCAGGTACCAGGTCCGTTCCAGCTGCCCCCTGCCGATCATCTCCAGCATCTTGGAAGGATCCTCGGTGCGCTGGAGCTGGGCGCTGGCCATCTGGCTAAGCAGCACTAGCAGCACTCCGAAGATCGCTGATGAAGCGATAAAGAGCTGCTTCATCTTTCGCCCGGGAAGGTACTTCATGGCCACCAGCAACAGGAACGAGACCAGCGAGTGGGCCACGAGGAGGAGCAGCGCAAGCAAAAGCAGGGCAAGCAGGTAGAAAAGCGGGCCGGCCTTGACCGATACCCCGTAGCCCAACCACGCAGGCAATCCGATCACCAGCACCGTGGCCGCCAGCGTCGCGTAAGCCGTCAGGAATTTCGCGATGAAGATTGACTGCACGGGCACGGGCTGGGCCATGAGGAAGCCGATGTCGTCTGACTCGTAGATGGTCTTGTAGGTCGTCTGAATGCCCGTAAGGAACACCATGATCAACATGAACAATGAGATCCCGTTCAGCACGTTGATCTCGATCGCGGTCTTGATGGCGGGTACGACAGACAACGTCGCCTCAAGGTAGGCGAAGAGCTTGTACGAGCCGTAGCCAACGGCCACCCCCAGAGCCAGGAACAAGACGACCCCAAGGTAGAACGTGAGCCGCGACTTAAGCCCTTTCTTCCCGCTAGGAACCAAGAGAGACCGAAGGTCCCTCTTCAAGATCATGAAGACATATTCCACGTCAGCACCCCCTGTCTTTCGCGGCTAGGATCGCTCGCTACCCGACAGGTGGCGGATAAGCTCTCTGTACTCCTCGCCCCCGGTCAGTTTCAGGAACAGATCCTCCAACGACGCGTCCTGACCTTCGCGGCCCATAGCCGCCTTTTGACGAAGTTCCTCGACTGTCCCCTGGGCTATGAGCCTGCCCTTTTGGATAATGCCGACGCGGTCGCACATGCGCTCTGCGATCTCAAGCACGTGAGTCGACAGGAAGACCGTCCCGCCTCCATCGGCGACCTTGCGCAAGATGTCCTTGGTCAGCCTGGCGCTTCTGGGGTCGAGCCCAACTGTGGGCTCGTCAAGGAATAGCACCTTGGGCTCACCCAAAAGGCCGCACGCGATGCAGATCTTCTGCTTCATGCCGTGGGAATATCCTCCCAACGGCTCGTCCTGCCTATCTACGAGTTCGAAGAGCGCGAGAAGCTCCTGTATCTTAAGCGCGGCCTTGCGGCGGTCAATCCTTCGGAGATCGGCCACGAACTCCAGGAGCTCCCTGGCGCTGAGTTTTTCATAAATGTCGGGTGTGTCAGGCACGAACCCAAGTTGGGCCTTTGCCCTCATAGGGTCGACCGCCACATTCACCCCGCAGACCTCGGCGGTGCCCGACGTAGGAGCCAGGAGTCCGACGAGCATCTTGATGGTGGTAGTCTTGCCTGCCCCATTGGGGCCCAGAAAACCGAATATCTCCCCCGGATTGACCGTGAGATCAAGGTGGTCGACCGCCGTGAGCCCACCGTATTTCTTGGTAAGATTAGTAGCCTTGATCAGTGCAGCTCCCTCCCACGGCAGAACTATAGCATGCTGAGGGAGTGCAGTATACCCATGTCCGAACCGGCTGCGGCCGCCTCGCGGGCGGTCACTCGCGTCGAATCCAGCGTCTCTTCGTAGACTGCCAACGTTTTGCGCGCAATGTCATCCCACGAGTACTCGGTTGACGCCACGGCCTTGGCCTTCTTGGCAAGACCCTCGGCCCAATTCCTGTCGCGCAAGAGGGCTCTCACGGCGTCCGCCAGGGCCTGCGGGTTGTCCGGCTGCACCCGAAGGCCTGTCGAACCGTCCTGGATTATCTCCTTGAGCCCCCCCGCGTCGCCGGTGATGCAGGGCACCCCGGTCGCCATGGCCTCTAGCGCCACTATACCGAAAGGCTCATACGAGCTGGGGAACGCCGCTACCCAGGCCTTCCTGTAAAGATCTCGGAGACCCTCATCATCCTGCCTCCCCGCAAGACGGACAGCCTTCCCGAGCCCTCCCTGGTAGATGCGCCGGCGGATATCGCCCTCCAAAGGGCCGTCCCCTGCCAGGACCAGATGCGCCTCCGGGAACTCGGAAAGCACCATAGGCATCGCCTCAACCAGGATGTGGGGGCCTTTCTCCGGGACCAGCCTGCCGACGAAGAGGATCAGGGGTTTCGGGGCTATCTCTCGCGGGAGATCGAACCAGGATGGCGAGATGCCGTTAGGAATGACTCTGACCTTGTCGCCGGGGACCCCAAAGACGCGCCCCACCTCGTCTTTCATGTACTCACTGCAGGTCACCACGCGACAGGCCTGGTAGCAGAGCCACCACTCCGTCTCCGAGATGTGCTGCTGCATCGGATTGTGGAGTCCGTTCTGCCTCCCGTGCTCGGTGGCGTGGATCGTCCCCACCAAAGGCACTCCCCAGGAGTACTTAAGAGCCCTCGCAGCGTAAGCGACGATCCAGTCATGAGCGTGGATCAGGTCGAAATCCCCGGCCGAAAGGTTTCCCACGACAGCCTCCATTACGCTCACGTTGAACTGGGCCGCCCAGGTCACGAAGTCGGGCGGGTGCAGGCTGTAAGCCGGTGCGGTCACCACCGTCACGCCTTCGTCGTTCCACACGGCGCCTCTCCCGTCGGGCGATCTTGTCACAACCGTCACGTGCACGCCGAGCCTCGCGAGCGCGCGCCCGAGGTGGTACACATGGCGGCCCAGCCCGCCTACGTGGTTCGGCGGGTACTCCCAAGATAGCATCAGAACTCGACGTTTCAACGGCGTCCGCCCCTTTTCTCATATAGTGCCCGGTCAATCACCCTTCGGGCCTCTCCCACACTCCACGCCTGGGCTATGGCCCCGCCCGGCTCAAACGGCCAGTCCCCCGAAGCGACCTCAAATATCGATCCCATGCACGGGTTGCGATCCAGGTGGACCACGCCGGGAAGGGCCCGGTTCACGACCAGGCCTCCGTAAGGCCCGTGCCCCGAAACGTACCCACAGGCGCGGTCAAGTTTGGCGGCGAGGTCATACAGGGGGCCTACCAGCCACGGCCACGCGGTCCCTTGGTGGTATGCGGCGTCCCTTTCGGCAGGATTCCCTTTGTAGGAGCCACGATACGCTGGATCCCCCGGATCCAGCGTCCGCAGGCCGCGAGGGGTCAAAAGACGCGCGACGGCTGTCTCCCATACGTCCCGTAGGGTCGAGAGTGGCAAGCGAACGGCGGGAAGAGATGCCGCGATCACCTGGTTTGGCCTGACCTCCTTGACCGGCCCGTCCGCGTCCAGCCTGTCGTAGAGCCCCACCCCAGGCCAGGTAAATGACCGCTTGAACTCGGATAGGGCCGAGCGCGCGAGGTTCAGATACTTGGAGGCGTCGTTCCCGCCGGCTGCCGCGGTCCACCTCCCGACCGCCTCCAGAGCGGATATCCAAAGCCCGTTGACCTCGACGGGATGCCCCTGACGCGGGGTCACAGGAGACCCATCCGCGCAGGCGTCCATCCAGGTGACCTGGGTGTCGCCCCCACCTGCTTGCAGAAGCCCCTCCGGGCCGGCGCGGATACCGTACATGGTGCCGAAGACATATGCCCGCACGATTTCCTGCAGGTGCGGCAGGAGCGATATGGGGAACGCGTTGTCGCCGGAATAGGCCTCGTACCGTGCTAGAGAGCGAATCATCCACAACGACGCGTCCACCGAGTTGTAGAGGGCCCCGCCCCCCTCCCCGAACAGGTTGGGGACCAGCCCCTCCCTCATTGCCGCGCAGAACCGCGCGAACACCTGCCTTGCTTCGGCGAAGCGGCCGGTACAGAGAAGCAGACCGGGCAAAGCGATGAACGCGTCTCTGCCCCACTCGCCAAACCAGTGGTACCCGGCGATTATGGCGGTGCCACTCTTGGCGTTCACTACGAACTGGTCTCCCGCCAAATCAAGTCTCCCGGGCAGCGACCACAACCTTTTGGTCGCAGGCGGCGAGATTCCCAGGATCTCAGTCCTTCGCCGCACTTCCCGCTGCCGGGCTTCTTCGTACCGGCGCGGCAAGTCTTGCGCAAGTTCCTCGACAGATCTCCCGGACGGAAGAGGCCCCGCCCAGAAGTACCCGGGCGCGCCGGGCGAGACCTCCAGCGTGAAAGTGCCGGGGCTGAAATGGTCTTCCGTATCGTCGAGCCCACGGGAGGTCTCGCGGGGATAGATCATGTTGTAGTACCACTTTGGGTCGCTTTGAAAAGACGCATTGTGGAAAAGGAGCAGCAGTTCCCCGCAGGCCGGGTGCCCTTCGATAACGGCGCCGGAGCCGGCCGCGCGCACGCGGGGGTCCCAGGACCCGGCTTTGGCGGTGTGGTGGTAGGACCTGTAATTGCACATTGGCCGGGCGGACAGCGTGATCACCATACCCCCGGGCCGCGTCTCGGGAAGGTAGCGGCAAAAGACCCCCGGCGACCCTTTTTCCATGAAGATCTCCCGGGTGAGGAACCTCCCCGCCAGGTTGAAGGTAAACGACGGGAGCGGGTCCTTTTTGAAAAACCAAAGGTTGGTGACGCCTTGGGGGTGCCTGCCGCCGGGATAGTAGCTGGTGGACAGGTCGAACTCCCCCCAAGGGGTTACGGCCGAATCGTGGATCTTTGAGAGCGCCAAAAAGCGCTCGCCGCCTTCTCTGGCCGCAAGAAACAGCCACCCGTGGTAGCGCCTGGTGTTTATCCCGGCCGTGGTAGATGAGGCGAACCCCCCCAGGCCGTCGGTCTCCAGCCACTCCTGGAGCGACGGAGCCACATAAGTGAACCCTGGCGAGGGGGAAGGCCGCTTTTCGGTTGTACGCATGGGATCCTTTTGCCCCCCTCCGCTGCCGGGTATGCGGGACCAAGGGACTACGGACCACATACCCTGAGGGAGAAAGGGGGAGTCACATGAGTATTGCCTATTCGCCCCCGCGCGGAACATCAGCGCCCTGCTTCGACGCCGGGTCCCAGTACTGCCCCTGCGATCTCGCTTTCTTGGGACAGTGCGTTGCCTGCTCCCTCATCCGCGGCGAAGAAGTGTGCCGCTGCGGGTGGAGCGGCCTTTGCGTTTACCAGGAGTTTACCCGTCGCAAGCACGCGGTCCCCGCCCGGCGGGAGCTCCTCGCCCACGTCCTTAGCCGCACTGACTTGCCAGCGCCCCCGGGTCAGGAAGGTGCCTTCGTCCTCGGGCTTGCGGTGCCGCGTCGGACCGCCTCGTGGTGTGTCTTCCCAGGTTCATTCGTAATGCTACGTCCGCCTAAGTCTCCAGACCGGTTCAACGTCCCGATCTCGGTCATGCAGGTCCGCGACGAATCGGTTACGGTTGCCGTGGAAGTACGTGGGCCGAAGACCATCGCCTTGAGCAGGGCATCCAAAACGGGAGACCGCGTCACGGTGATAGCGCCCTACTGGTCGGGACTCCAGGGGTCGGCCAGCCTTAGGCGCTATTCTGGGGGCAGAGTGCTGGTGATCGCCAAGGGCATCGGCCAAGCCCCAGCGCTCAACGCCGCCTTCTACGTCTTGAGCCACGGCGGCTATCTCAAGGCCCTCTTGGGATCCGGGTTGATAGGCGAGGTCTTTGTGGACGACCTGCTCCGCAGTGAGGGCGCGGCGGTCGAGGTCCTGCCAAGGAGCAAGGACCACAACCTGGCCCGGTTCTACAGTGAGCTTTGCTCCGGGGGATACGACCTCCTAATCAGCGAGGGCTCCGACCAGCAGCACCGCGCTCTCCTGGGCCTACTTGCCTCGATGGATAGCCCTCCTGCGTTCGCATGGTCGTCAAACCTCACGATGACCTGCGCGGAAGGGATCTGCGGGTCGTGCCTTCACAGCGGTCTGCGGGGCTGCAAGGCAAACCTGGCCGCTGAGCAGGCCCTAAGTTTATAGCCATTACGCTCCCTTGGGAGGAATTTCATTTGAAGAAACATCATGAGGTACTGGTGGTCGGCGGCGGCTGGGCCGGGGTCTCCGCGGCTCTCGCCGCACGCGCGGCCGGCTCTGACGTGGGGATCTGCGAGCGGACCGATATGCTCCTGGGAGCAGGCCTGGTCGGAGGGATCATGCGCAATAACGGCCGGTTCACCGCCGCCGAAGAGGCCATCGCCATGGGGTTCGGTGACCTCTTTCAGCTGACGGACCGGCTCTCGCGCCACACTGGGATCACTTTCCCCGGCCACATCCACGCGAGCCTCTATGACGTGCTCAAGATAGAGCCCGAAGTGAGGAGACTGCTTCAACAGAAGGGGATCGCGCTCTACTTCGGCAAGCGGGTCACAGGGTTGCGCAGCTCTTCTGGCGCCATTACCGCGGTCGTGGCCGAGGACGGCGACAGCTACTCGGCCGCCGCCTTCGTGGACACCACGGGGTCCTCAGGCCCGCCCGGCCTGTGCCAGAGGCTTGGAAACGGGTGCGCCTGCTGCATACAGCGCTGCCCATCCTTTGGTCCACGGGTCAGCTTGACCTCGCTCTTGTCCCTGCCCGAGTTCATGTGCACCAGGAGGAAGGGCTCCTACGGCGCCATGTCGGGGTCGTGCAAGATCTACAAGGAGACTCTCTCGGCGCCGGTGAGGGAAGAACTCGAGGCCAAGGGCGTCGTGGTAATCCCCCTCCCCAAGAAGCTCGTGAACACCAAGAAACTCGAGACCAAAGTGTGCCAGCAGTACGCGCTCCCTGAGTACGCGGACTCGGTCGTGCTTTTGGACACCGGGCACGCCAAACTCATGTCGCCCTACTTCCCTGTTGAGGACCTGCGCACCCTTCCCGGGCTGGAGGACGCCAGATACGCCGACCCACTGGGCGGCAGCAGGGGAAACTCGGTGCGTCTCACCGCGGTGTCGCCCAGAGAGAGGACTATGAAGGTCCAAGGTGCGGTGAACCTTTACGTAGGAGGCGAGCGGGCAGGGATATGCGTCGGCCACACCGAGGCCATCGTGACCGGGGCCTTGGCGGGCAGAAATGCCGGCCTACAGGCCCAAGGGAAGCGTGAGTGCACCATATCGCCATCCCTCGCGACGGGCGACTACATCGCCCAGTGCGCGGTAGACGCCGGTGGCGGACCGGCCGCCGCCGGGTCACAAGGCCTGGGCGCGTCATACACGTTCGCCGGATCCGTGTTCTTCACCAGAATGAAGGACTTGGGACTCTACCAGGAGGACCCGGAGGAGATCAAGAAGCGGGTCCGCGAGGCCAGGGCCGAATCACTCTTTGCGACCTGAGAAGGCGGCGCCGAACAAGTCTGGGAACACAGAGCACAAGAACACCACCGCCCATTGGGCTACGCTGAGGGGGACGGTACGGAACAGCGAGGAGAGCGGCTTCCACTGGATCGTGACCAGCAGCATGAGCCAGGACAGAGCGCAGGCGAGGGCCAGGTACATGTTTGAGAAGAGGCCCATCTCGGCTATGGACTTCTCCTCCGACCTGCAGTCGAACGCCGCTATCAGCTGCACCGTGACCAGGGTGGCATAGGCCATTGTCGAGGCGACCTCAAGGCCGGCGGTGGAAAGGCTCCAGATAAATACCAGCAAGGTGACCCCGCCGACGTAAACGCCCCTGGTCACTATCCGTCGCCACAATCCGCGGGCGAACAGGCTCTCAGCAGGGTCCCTGGGAGGCCGGCTCATGATGTCCTTGTCGGGCGGGTCCCTGGATAGAGCTAGGGCCGGCAGCCCGTCGGTCACCAGGTTGATCCACAGAAGCTCCGCCGCCGAAAGCGGGAGCGGGAGGCCAAATGCTGTCGCGACCAGCATCGTGATGACCTCGCCCAGATTGCATGAGAAGAGGTAGCGGATGAACTTCCTCACGTTGTCGTAGATGGACCGGCCTTCCTCCACCGCCTTCACGATTGTCGAGAAGTTGTCGTCAAGGAGCACCATCGAGCTGGCCTGGCGCGCCACGTCGGTGCCGGTCAGTCCCATGGCCACGCCGACGGCGGCTTCCTTGAGGGCCGGAGCGTCGTTCACCCCGTCCCCGGTCATGGCCACAACATGTCCCAAGGCCTTGAGGTTCCTGACAATCTTCAGCTTGTGCGCAGGCGATACCCGAGCGAAGACCCGGCACTCATCGATGGCCTGCTTGAGGCGACCCGGCGGGATCCTCTCCAGCATCTCCCCCGTCATCCCCCGCCCTTCCGGGGAAAGGATTCCCGCCTGGCGGGCGACGCTCTCCGCGGTCAACAAGTGGTCTCCGGTTATGAGCACCGGCCTGATACCGGCTTTCTTGCACCGCTCCACTCCCGGACCTGCTTCCGGACGCAGTGGATCCGCCATGGAAAGGCACCCGCGAAGGCACAGGTCGTCCTCCTCGTAATCCTTTACGCTTCGCGAGGAGACGCCCTCCCGCCGTTCGGCCACGGCCAGGACCCTCATCCCTTGGGCCGCCCGGGCCTCCACCCACCTGACCCAGGCCTGCCTGTCCGTATCCCCCAAGGCCACGACCCTGCCATTCACCATCTGGCTCCTGCACACCGGAATTACCGTGTCTGAAGCTCCCTTTACGCAAACCAGCGCCCCCTCTTCGGTCTGCACCTTGACGCTCATCATCCGTCTCTCAGGCGTGAAGGAGCGTTCGAAGACTCGCGGGCAACGTTCATCCAAGGAGAGAACATCGAGCCCTGCGCCATGGGCGCCGGCGACGATGGCTTGCTCAGTGGGATCCTCCCCCGTGGTCTCGCTGCCGCCCGGCATGTGCCTAGCGTCGGACGCGAGAAGTGCCACGCGTAGTATGTCCGCCCACAAACGTTCTCTGTGGACGTCACGCGAAATGGCTCCCGCCGCGCTAAGGAGGTCTTCGGGACCCGCGACTCCCACTACCTCCATGCGGTTCTTTGTAAGGGTTCCCGTCTTATCAGCGCAGATCACGGTGATGGAGCCCAGAGTCTCAATTGCTTCGAGCCTGCGGACGATGGCGCCGTTCTTGACCATCCGCTGGACCCCGAAGGCGAAGGACAGAGTGACCACAGCCGGGAGCCCCTCAGGCACGGCAGCTACCGCAAGGCTGACTCCCGTGAGGAACATGTCGTGGAAGGGCAGCCCTCGAAGGAGCCCCAGGGCGACCAGCACCACGCAGATGCCCACGCAGGAGATGAGGATGACCTTCCCCAGCGACTGCAGGCGCTGCTCCAAGGGAGTGGTCTGCGTTGTGGCCGAGCCGACCATGCCCGCGATCTTCCCCATCTCGGTGTCCATCCCCGTCGCGACCACTAACGCGACGCCTTCTCCACGAGTCACCAGGGTTCCGCCGTAGACCATGTTCTTTCTCTCCGGCAGGGTGACCCGGGGTTGGAGGACCAAGTGGGCGTCCTTGCTCGAGGGGAGAGATTCCCCGGTCAGAGCGGCTTCTTCCGCCTGAAGCGATCTGGAACTGACCAGCCGTCCATCAGCCGGCACGCGGGTGCCCGGCCAAAGCGTGATGAGGTCTCCAGGGACCACGCTCTCTCGGGCGATCTCGACGACCTCGCCGTCGCGGATAACCCGGGCGCTGGGCGGAGCGTAGTTCTCCAAAGCCTCCAAGGAGCTTTCCGCCCGGTGCTCCTGGACCGTCCCCAGCACAGCGTTCACCACCACGATGGCGGCTATCACCGCTGCATCCAGCGTCTCCCGCATCGCCGCCGACACTACGGTCGCAGCCAGCAATGTAAGCACCATCGGGTCCTTGAACTGGGAGGCAAAAATAGAGATTATCCCCGGACGCTTCCGCATCGTGAGACGATTTGGCCCTGCAACCTTGAGTCTTCTCGCGGCTTCCCTGCGTCCCAGTCCTTTCCTCTCGTCCGAAGCAAGGGCGTGCGCAGTGTAAGAAGATGCCTGTGTATGCCATTCTGGAGCCAACCGTCGATCGACCTCCAACCCAAGAGTCACTCTGCAATTCTTATGAGAGGACTTCCGAGGCAAGAAGTATTGGAGAGGGGAATACCGCTCAAGGTCGCAGCGAACACTACTCGGGGTTTCTCTCTACTTGTGCGCCAGCACTCGAAGGCCGTTGAGCGTAACCAGCACTGCAGCGCCCGAATCCGCCAAGACCGCAAGCCAGAGCGGGAGCACGCCGCCTAGCACCGCGATCAGCGCCGCCATCTTGAGAGCGACAGAGAACGCGACGTTCTGAAGTATGAGCCCCCGGGATCTGCGCCCCAAACTGATCGACCACGCCACTTTCTCCAGGTCATTAGTGAGAAGGGCAACGTCGGCCGTCTCCAGCGCCACATCGGCGCCGTGCCCCATCGCTATGCCCACGTCCGCCGCTGCCAAGGATGGCGCGTCGTTGATGCCGTCACCCACCATGGCGACAGTCCCGAATTCTTCTCGCATGCCGGCTATCGCTGCCTGCTTGTCGCCAGGAAGCAGGCCCGCGCGAAATGAGCGGACGCCGGTCCGCGCCGCGACGGCGCGAGCGGTAGCCTCCTCGTCCCCAGTCAGCATGGTGACGCTGACCCCCATTTCCTGCAAGCGACCCAGCGCGGCCACAGACTCCTCGCGGATCGCGTCCGTAAGCCCGATAAAGCCTGAGAGCGAATTACCGCTGCCCACGAAGACAACCGTTTGCCCCTCCTGGCGCAACGACGCCGCCCGGTCCTTCATGGCCGCCGGGATGTCCACATCGATCTCGCTGAACAAGAGCGGGTTGCCGACATAGACATTGCGGTCGACTACTCTTGCCTTGGCGCCTTTGCCCTTGATAGACGCAAAATGCTCGCCCGCCGTAAAGGAGACGCCCCTCTGACTGGCCAGGTTGAGGACAGCCTTGGCCAGCGGGTGCTCCGATCTTGCCTCGACCGACGCCGCCAGCCGGATTACCTCGTCCTCGGAGACGCCGGGTGCCGGGACGACCTGTTGGACCACGATCCGCCCCTGGGTCAGGGTGCCGGTCTTGTCAAATGCGACTGCCCGGACGCGTCCCAGGTCCTCCAGGTGGATGCCGCCCTTCACCAGCACCCCGTTCCTGGCTGCGCGCGCGATAGCCGCCACGACCGTGACGGGAGTGGAGATCACAAGTGAGCACGGGCAGGACACGATCAGCACAGTAAGAGCGCGGTACACCCAGGGGCGGAACGGGACCCTCAGGAGCAACGGCGCTCCAACTCCAACCAAGACTGAGAGACCTATCATGGCAGGGGTCCAATAGCGGGCGAACGAGTCCACCAGCCGCTGGGACTTTGCCTTCTTGGACTGGGCGTCCTCAACCATCGACACTATCCTCGCGATGGTGGTATCCTCGGCAGTCCTGGTAGATAGCACTTCCAGGGCGCCTTCGCCGTTGATACTGCCGGCGTACACCTGGTCGTCCGGACCCTTGTCGACCGGAACGGATTCGCCGGTTATCGGTGCCTGGTTAACGGCGGATTCGCCCTTCTGGACACTGCCGTCCACAGGTATCCGGTCGCCCGGGAACACGACCACCACTTCGCCGGGCTCGACTTCCTCAGCCGCTATTTCGACCAGTTCATCTCCGCGCTTCACCCGCGCCGTCCTGGGCGAGAGATCCATCAACTCGCCAATGGACTTCCTTGCCCTGACGGATGCCCGCTCTTCCAGGTATTCGCCTACCGAAAACAGGGTGAGCACCGCCGCAGCCTCAGCCCACTCCCCTAGAGCAAGCGCCCCTACCCCGGCGACCGAGGTGAGCAGATTGATATCGGCTCCCGCGCCTGCTATGAGGGCCTGGAGGCCCTCCTTGGCCACAGGATATCCCGCGATTAGTGCCCCAACTAGGTAACTGACCCAGAACCACGAGACGCCCATACGTTGAAGCGAGAACCCCAGAGCGATCCCGGCCGCTCCCACCAGCACAGGCGCAACCGAGCCACCGTGCTCGTGTTCTTCGGTCAGCTCCACCTTGTCGTGGACGTGGCCGTGATGATCGTGCCCCTCATGTTGGTGTTCGTCGTGGTCGTGCTCATCATGTTCATGCTCATGGTGCTCTTGCCCCGCATGCTTCTCCAAGATGGCCGCCCCGCTCTCTCTAGTTGTGGCTCGCGTGCTTGAACGCCTCAGTAAGGAGACTTTGGACGTGCTCGTCGTCCAGTGAGTACAGCGCCCGCTTCCCGTCACGGCGGCACTTGACCAGCCGCATGGCGCGAAGAAGGCGAAGGTGATGGCTGACGTTGGATACCGAGGTCCCGAGAAGGGATGCCAAGTCGTGGACGCACCACTCATTTTGCGAGATCGTGTAGAGCAGCGACAGCCTGGTCCGGTCGGCCATTGCCTTGAAAAGCGAAACAACGTAGTCAATCCCGCTGGGTTCACGCCATTCGTCCACCGTCTCCTGCCCCCTCCGCCTCTCCCTCGGCCAGACTGCCTATCAGGGTGTCGTTTAAACACTTGAGCACTCGTTCAACTAATATGCTATTCTGCAAGCCAGGCTAGATTCCTCCCGCTAAAAAGCCCTCCCGCATCGGGAGGGCCCATGATTCGCTTGGCTGGGATATGCGTGGCTAGACCACGTTCGCTATGTCACCCAGCAGCGAGCAGACCTTGTAGATGTGGTCGGCGATCCTCTCCAGGTAGTTGACGACGTCGAGGAAGATAAGGCCCGACTCCACCGTGCACTTTCCCTCCTCCAACCTCCTGGCGTGTCCCGCCTGTATCCGCCTGGAGAGCTCGTCGATCTTCGTCTCCATGGCGCTGACTTCAGCGACTCCCGAGCCCTCTCGCGTCTCCAGGATACTGATAGTGCGGTCAAACATCTCGAAGATAATGCTCTGCAATCCCCTTAGGTCATCCAAAGCTACTTTGCTGAAGACAAGGTTTTTGTCCATCTTCTCGTGGGCCAGCAAAGAGAGGCTGAGAGAGTGGTCGCCTATGCGTTCCACGTTGTTGATGCCCGAGATCAGAAGCGGCACCGCGGCCGACTCGAAATGGTTGAGGGGTCTTCTGGAGATCTCCACGATATACTGCGTTACCTGCTTCTGGATGTCGTTGAGAGTCTGCTCGTTCCGCTCAGCCTTCTCGAGCCTGTCGACGTCGTTATTGTAAAACCCCTGCATGACCCCATCGAGCATTCGCCTGGCGATGCCGGCAGTCCTGGCAACCTCCAGCACGGTCGCCTTCATGGCCGCAACAGGCGTGTCCAACAGCAGCTTGTCTGTGAAGACCGGGGTGACCTCCTGGTCCTCCTCTTTGCCGTGGATGACTGTCTCCAGGAATCTCACGTAGTGTCCGGTTATCGGCAGAAACACGACCGCCGACAGGACGTTAAACAGAGTGTGGGAGTTTGCGATCTGCGCGGCGATCCCTCCGCTGGGCTGCAGGTAGTCGGTGGCGACCGCGATCAGATCCACGAACCACGGCAGGGCGAACCAGGCGATCACCACGCCTATGATGTTGTAGAGGGTATGGGCCCAGGCGGTGCGCCTCGCGTGTATGTTGCCCTGGACGCTGGCCAGCTGGGCAGTGATGCACGTGCCAATGTTGTCACCGAACATGATGCAGATGGCGGCCCTGAGGTCGATGAGTCCGGCCTGCCCAAGCACCATAACCAGGCCAACCGTCGCGGCGCTGCTGTGGACCGCCGCCGTGGCCACGATTCCCAGTAGGATGGCCACCACCGGGACGGACGCGTATTTGAGGAAGAAACTGCGGAGGGTGGGGTCGCTCTGCATGAAGGGCACGCCCGAGTTTAGTATCTTGAGACCCAGGAACATCATGCCGAATCCCATGATGGCGTCTCCGACGTTGCGGAGCGTCCTGTTTTTTGGCAGGAAACTGATGGCGAAGCCTATCCCAAGGACCGGGAGAGCGATGTCGGTCAGCTTGAAATGGAAGCTGAACGCCATTAGTTGGGCGGTGATGGTTGTTCCGATGTTTGCGCCGTATATGATGCCGATCGCTTGCGGCAGCTTCATGAGCCCAGCGTTCACGAAGCCCACGGTCAATACGGTGATGGCCGTGCTGCTCTGCACCAGTGCGGTGAGGAAAGTGCCCACGAGGAACGCGCTCCAGACCCTTCCCGTAAGCACTGTGAGGATCTTGCGCATCATCTCGCCCGAGGCCTTCTCCAGGCCCTCGCCCATCTTGTTCACACCGTACATGAGTAGAGCCGTGCCGCCGATAAGGCCGAAGATAAGTTCCTTCATTAAAGGTCTACCCCCAGGGCCGCCTGGACCTAAACCAGCCGGCGTGATCCCAATTCAAGTTCATTGGCGATGCGAGCGGGGATTTCCTGCATCCGCGCCGCGACGCCTGAATGTGTGTCCACCACGGCTATCGAAGTTTTCGCAGCCCGTAGAACCCGAGTCTAGCATATCGAGGAGGAAAGGGTTTGACCAGACGTCCTTTTACTGCCGAAGACGTTTTCAACCTCAAATGTTCTGGGGACGCGGGTTCTCCTGTCCCCTTCACAGTGAAGGACTCAGTCAACCTGACCGCCCACCTCGACAGGCAGGCCGGCCGGGGCCGAGCCCAGGTACGGCGGCTCTGGACCCTCCCTGAACTGGGACGGCGACACGGACGCCCGATCTCGGGCTATGATGTGATGGACGGCGTGTTGGCGTACCGGTCATCAACCCCAGCTGCGCGTGAGGATGTGTTCGTCCTTAAGGATGGCGTGGAGAAGAGGCTGACCTCGACAAACGACGAGTTCATGGAAACACTGGCGACGGGCGCGGCCGAGAAGTTCAGCTACACGGCGCGGGACGGGCAGGAACTCGACGGCTGGGCAAGACCGCTGTCATGGTGCGGTATCCGGAGGAATTTCACGGCTTGCGCAGGCCTTTGCACCGTATCGACCGTTTCCGGAGAATGCTTGCATGGTTCGATTACTATGAGACAGCACTAGGGACATCCTTTACCGGGACCGGAAGGAAGGGGCGCCTGCGTGGCGCCCCTTAGGATTAGGACACAACTTGACATCTCGGCAACTGAGGTTATATTTGATTGGTCTTTAGGGGAGGGGTTCGGCTTGAGTGTACCACGCGCGCTTTACTTGTTCGTCTATTCCGTCTACATCGTCTTCTTCATCCTTTTCCTGCGTTTCTACGTTTGGAGAAGATACACGCAGAAAAACTTCTGGCAGAAGCGCCCCGTCCTCTCCACTCCAGTGATTGAAGACCTGTGCACGGTCATGGGCCGGGAAGTCCCCTTCGTCAGTATCATTATCCCTGCAAGGGATGAATCTGACGTCATCGAGAACACCGTCCGGCACATATCCGGACTGCAGTACCCGAAAGACCGTTTCGAGGTCCTGGTCGTCACCGACGAGAAAGAAGTGATTAGGGCCAGGACCGTGAGGAAGAAGGTCATATCCAGGCTTCGACGGGCTATCGCGGGCAGGACGTCGCCTGAGGCAGGTCCTGCTGAAGCCGATGAGGATGAGCAGTACCGCTCAATCCTGCTCTACGCCCTCGCCTACCTGTGCTCGCCCGTCTCCGACGCGAACCGCGTCTTCGAGCTTTGCAGGACAGCAGAGGAAGACCCCAGATTGGCTGCGGAGATCCTGTCGTCGGCGCCCGACCTGGGTTCGCTGGTCAACAACGTGTTCGCTCTGTACCAGACGCTGATACATTGGGAGGAGCCCGCCGGCCAAAAGGGTCGAGATTGGCTACGGGCGGCGCTCCTGCCCGACTTCTCTCTTGACGCCATTGAGGCCATCCGCCTGGAGGCCGCAGGCAAGTTGCGGATAGTGGGCAAGGAGCGTTTCAACGGCGAGATGATGGACGCCCTGGTGAGGCTGCATCCCACCACCCAGGAGGTCCTGGATAGGATCCTGGCGGAGCCCGATGAGGACAAGCCCCAGGTCAAGCACATCATTGTCCCCAACGACTACGACGGGAAGTGGAACGGCAGCAGGACCGGGCATACAGTGCCCTCGACCAAGGGACGTGCCCTCAACTGGGTCCTCCGTTATCTGGATCCCAGGTCCGAGGCGTGCGGGTTCTACGACGCCGAGTCCAGGCCGCACCAGGACGCCATAGCCTACGTCGCCTACCGCCGGTTGCTTGACCCCGGGAACGCGCGCATCTTCCAGGGCCCGGTGTTTCAGGTCCGCAACTTCTACCAGATGGGGCTATTCTGCAGGATAGCCAGCCTATACCAGGCCGTGGCCCACGACTGGTACTTGCCCTGGCTGTTCAGGACCCTTCCTTTCGTCGGCGGCACCAATCTTTTCGTGGACCGGCGCCTGCTCGAGAGCCTTGGAGGCTGGGACTACGGCGGTCTCACTGAGGACCTCGAGTTCGGCACCAGGGCCTACCTCCAGACAGGGGCCTGGCCGCAGTACCTCCCCTATCCTTCGAGCGAGCAGACACCGCCCAACTACAAGGCGTTCTTCAGGCAGAGGCTACGATGGGCGACCGGCCACCTCCAGGTGGTAGACAAAGTTGCTAATACAAGGTTCGTCCCTGAGGACCGGCGCCGCGAGCTGCTTTTCCACCTTATCCTGAAGGGGCAGTTCGAGTGGGTCGTCTACCAGATGGCGACCTTCGTGCCCCCCATCGCGCTTGTGCTCCAGTACTCGCAGATGCTGGACGAGACGGCGGTCCCCGCTCCGGCGCGCTGGCTCCTCATGTTCTTCTCGGTCATCTACTTCTCGTTCACGTTCTACGCCTTCGCCCGCTACCGGCCGTACTTCGACAGGTCCCACGAGCCCGATACGCTTCTGGGACAAGCAGGAGTCCTGGTGGGCCTTTTGATCCTGCCTCTGGCCGCATTCCTGTTCCCAGTGCCTTTCACCTCAGCGCTGGTGCTCAAGGCGCTGGGCAAGGAGCCCAAGAACTGGGTCAAGACGCCGAGGACAAGAGAGAGAACTGTGTAGGAAGATCGAAGAGGACTGCCTTGAACCCTTTCGGCACCCCTACCATCCTTTCACTGTGCTGAGCACGCTGTCATCGACCTTACCCTCTTCAACTGCCGCCAGCGATTCGTCGAGGATCTCCAGCGCCTTGTCCATCTCGGATCTCGTTACCACGAGCGGAGGCGCGATGCGCAGGACCGACCTGGAAAAGAAGGTAATGAAGAGCCCACGCTGCCAGGCGGCGAACGCCACCTTGGCGGTCTCGTTTGCGGCCCTCTGCCTGGTATCCCTGTCCAGGACCAAGTCTACGCCGAGCATGAGCCCCTCTCCACGGACGTCGCCGATCAGGCGGTGACGCTCCGCAAGGTGGGCGAAACCGGATTTGAGGTACTCTCCGCTCTCTCGCGCCCGCTGCAGCAGGCCTTCTTCCTCGACAACCCGGATGGTCGCCAGGGACGCGGCGCACGAGACGGGGTTAGCGCTGGTGGATAGGGCGTGGCCTGGAGCCTCCCAGCCCTCAAATAGCTCCGCGCGTCCGACTACCGCGGATAGCGGCATGCCCGACGCAATGGCCTTCCCCATCACGGTGACGTCAGGTTCAAGCGGCCACTTCTGTATGGCAAACCAGCGCCCTGTCCTCCCGAACCCGCTCTGGACCTCCTCGGATACCAGGAGGATGCCGTGGGAGTCGCAAAGACTGCGAAGGCCGACCATGTACCTGTCCGGCGGCACGATGATGCCGGAATCGCCTTGGATTGGCTCAATGATTATCCCCGCCACTTCCTGCGGCGGGCAGGTTGTCTCGAATAGGTTAGTTAGCGCGGCCAGACACCCCAGAGCGCAAGTCTCGGGTTTGCCGCCAAACTGGCACCTGTAGCAGTCAGGGTAGGGGGCGTGGAACACGCCCGGGAGCGTGGGGCCCATGTACTGCCTCATAGGCAGGCTCACCGCCGACAAAGAGAGCGCGCCGTACGTCACGCCGTGGTAGGAGCGCAGGTAAGAGATGACCAGAGGACGCCGTGTGGCTTGCCTGACCAGTTTGATGGCGCAGTCATTGGCGTCACTGCCCGAAAGCAATTCTCTTCCGGTATGAGCCGGGGGATATGCGGCAGAGTTCCTCGGCCAGTTCGACCGCTTCCTCGGTGTACGCGTAGGCCAAGTTGTAGTGCAAAAGCTTGTCTGCCTGCTTCTTTACGGCCTCAACTACCTTGGGATGGCTGTGCCCCGTGTTGCAGATGCAGGCCGCCGAGAGGAAGTCCAGATAGGTATGGCCATCCGAGTCCTCAATGGTCGCGCCGTGCCCCGATTTCACGACAAGAGGATAGTAAGGGATTCGCGCCGCAGGCGATATGAGGCGGTCGCCCCGGTCAATCCACTCGCGACTGCCAGCCATGCGTCACTCCTCCCCCTGGCACAGGAGGTGGTCTCCCTCGCCAACTTTCACAGTCTGCCAGGTGCTTCCATCGCACTCCAAGACCGAGATCGTGCAGTTGCCCACGACCCGCCCTATTAGCAGGGGATCAGGATCGGTCGTCTTCAGCATGCTGCGGATGGCCCCACCGTGACTCACCACTGCGACGGTCGCTCCGCCGGGGCGATCGGCGTGCCAGTGCTGGATATCCTCCATGGCCCTCGCCACTCGTTGGTCGAGGTCGGCGAAGGATTCGCCCCCAGGGCGGCGGGTATTGTAGCGATCCGCCGAAAACGCCCGGTCGAATTCGGGGTAGTTCAGCGATACCTGCTTCTGGGTGAGGCCTTGGAGCTCGCCGCCGTGGAGCTCCCGCAGCCTTCGATCAGCAATCAGGCTGCAGTCGTGATATTTCATGATCGCCCGGGCGGTCTCGGCGGCCCGCGACAGATCGCTGGTGTAGACTGCGTCGAAGTGGATGTCCTGGAGCGCCTTGGCGACCAGTTCGGCCTGTTTCCGGCCCTTATCGGAAAGGGGCACGTCCATATGACCCTGGAAGATGCCGCCCCGGTTGGCCTCGGTTTCACCGTGGCGTATCACGTAGAAGGTTACCATAATAGAGAGTCGGCGCGCGGCGCCGGACCCGTTCCCCCCTCCAGGTCGCTCGTAAACCGGAGCTTACCCCGGCCTGCTCCCAAGTGGTTCGCTACAGGACAGGACTACACCTTCAGAGCGGGTTTGGGGTGCCTAGGGCCGGGAAGGATATGACCGCCGTTATACTGAATCCCTATGAAAGAGGAGGGAAGACCCATTTGACACCCGTTGCCATAAAGAACGCGCGCATCCTCACCGCCAGCGACGGCCGCACGATTCCTGCCGTTATTGAGGGTGGGACTGTCCTTTTCCGTGACGGTAAGATCACAGCGGTAGGCCGGGACGTCCCCGTGCCCGCCGGCTACCGCGTCATTGACGCCGAGGGCAAGATCGTCACTCCGGGGTTCATCGACGCTCACTGCCATATCGGCATCGAAGAGGACGGCGCCGGCTGGGCCGGCTCCGACGGAAACGAGACCACCGACCCGGTCACCGCCGAGGTCAGGGCGCTGGACGGCATCAACCCCAAAGACATCGCCTACAAGGACGCCGTAGCCGCGGGGATCACTTGCGTGCAGGTGGATCCCGGCAGCGCCAACATCATCGGCGGCGAAACGCTGGTGATGAAGACGTGGGGCAGCTCCGTGGTAGAAGACCTGATAGTGAAGCGCCCCAGCGGACTCAAGGCGGCCCTGGGCGAGAACCCCAAGAGGTCTTATGGATCACAGCATAAGACCCCCGCGACCCGCATGGGGAACGCCGCGGTGATGAGAAAGGCACTCCTTGCGGCCAGGGACTACATACGCAAGAAGGAGCAGGCCACGGACCCCGACAAAGTGCCCGAGATGAACCTGCGCCACGAGTCGGTCGTTCGGGTGCTGCGAAAGGAGATCCCGCTTCGCGTCCACGTACACAGGGCTGACGACATTATGACCGCCCTGCGTATCGCAAAGGAGTTCGACATCAACATATCCCTCGAGCACTTCACGGAGGGCGACAAGGTGGTCGACCAGGTGCTGCCGACCGGCATCCCCGTGACTATGGGCCCGTCCTTGACTGACAAGAGCAAACTTGAGGTCAGGGATATCGGGTTCGCCGCCCCCGTTGCAGTCTCCAAGGCGGGCATCAAAATGGCCATCATCACCGACCACCCGGTCCTCCCCATCCAGTACCTGCGCATCTGCGCCGGCTTGGCGATCCGCGAAGGCATGGACGAAGAGCGTGCCCTCCTGGCCATCACCCGGTATGCGGCAGAAATCGCCGGGGTGGCTGACCGCGTGGGCTCCATCGAAGTAGGAAAAGACGCCGACTTGGTCGTCTGGTCAAAGGACCCATTCGAGTACGACGCTAAGGCCGAGTTCACTTTCATAGATGGAAAGCAAGTCGATCTCGGGCCTGCGAAAGGCGGTGACCTGCTTTGAGCAACGAAGGCAAGATGATCGCCTACGTCAACGCCAAGATGTACCCGGTATCCAGGCCGCCCCTCGAGAAGGGCGTCCTCCTGGTTAGCGGCGGCAAGATAGTGGCAGCAGGAGACGCCGTCCCCATCCCGAGCGAGGCCCAAGTGATTGACCTCACCGGTAAGGTCCTGCTCCCCGGGCTCATCGACGAGCACACCCACGTCGGCATCTGGGGCGAGTGGTACGGTCAGCCAGAGCACGACGGCAATGAATCCACCAACCCCGTCACGCCGGAAGTCCGAGTCATCGACTCCATTTGGCCCGACCACACGGCTTTCGCCGACGCCAGGTCGGGCGGGCTCACGACAATCCAGATTACGCCCGGCTCGGGCAACATTATTGGCGGCGAGCAGGTCGTGGTGAAGACCGCGGGATGCCTGGTCGACGAGATGATAGTACGAAACCCCAGCGGCATGAAGGCCGCCCTCGGCGAAAACCCCAAGGGCGCCTACGGCCGCCAGAACAAAATGCCGGCCACGCGCATGGGTAACGCGTCAGTGCTCCGCGCCGCTTTCCTCAAGGCGCGAGACTACGAGCGCAAGGTCGCGGCCGGAGAGAAGGACGCCACCAAGATCCCCGACACCGACCTCGGCATGCTGGGCCTCTTGAAGGTCCTGCATCGGGAGATCCCGCTCCGCGTCCACGCCCACCGCGCCGACGACATCGTGACCGCAGTGCGGATAGCCGAGGAGTTCGACATCGACTTCTCCATCGAGCACTGCACCGACGGCATCACCGTCGCCGAGTTCCTGGGCAAGCGGAAGGCCAAGGTAAACGTCGGCCCCAGCATGTGGCACAGGGCAAAGATCGAGACGCTGAACATCACGGTGGAGACCCCCGGCGTGCTGGCCAAAGCAGGGTGCCGCGTCAGCATCATCAGCGACCACCCCTTCCACCCAATCCAGTTCCTTTCCACTGCGGCCGGACTGGCCTGGGCTAACGGGATGCGTGAGGAGGACGCCCTTCGCGCCGTCACCCTAACTCCCGCCGAAACCCTCGGCGTGCAGGACAGGGTCGGCAGCTTGGACGCGGGCAAGGACGCGGACTTCGTGGTGTGGTCGGGCCACCCGTTCAGGGTGAGGTCCAAGGTGGAGCAGGTGTTCATCGAGGGCAAGAAGGTATACGGAATGTAGTCTGGCCGACAGGTCGACAGGCCGGCGAGACAGTGGGTCGCCCGGTAGGTCGATCAGTCGAAGGTTCCTTGCCCATTATGCAAACTTCGAGGGCGCTCAAAAACGGTGGGGCGTAGACCCGAGGGCTGTTGCATGCGTTGAGCTCGGGTTACGCCCCGTGACTATACTGCGACGGACGGAACAGGTTTATGCACCGCGGCCGACTCGAAGCGATCTGCTGCGCACGAGCAGCGTCTGCCTCGTGCCGATCCGACGCATGAGGCAGCTGGCACCGGCTCCCTGTTACGCTAGTTCCACCGTCCTGCTATCGAAACCGCCGCGCTCGTTGCCTGCCCTGACCGTGACGGTCACAGCAGCCTTACCGGCCTGCCCGGTCTGAGCAGACTGCCCAGCCTGCGCCGCCGCCTCGACCTTCACCGCCCACTGGACCAGGGTTCCGGCCTGGCTTGCGCCGCCGAAGGCCCTGCCCAAGGCGAGCCGCCCTTCCAGGTGACCCAGTTCGACCTCCGCCTTGCCTGCAACTACCCCGCAGCCAGCGGGTAACTTGACCTCGGCTTTGACCTTGGCGGCCTTCCTGTTCTTGACGGCCTGGTCTGTCACGTTGGTGGGCAGGTAGCCCATATTGCGGACAACGGCCTTCACACTGTAGACGCCCTCCTGCACCTTCTCGGCGGTGAGCTTGGTGATCCTGACAAGTGGGGTCGTCAGCGCCATCTCGATGACCGACTTGGCGTTCTTCTGACACTCCTGCTCAAGGAACTTAGGAGGGGGATTCTGGATTACGAACTTGTGCTTCCAGCCTCCCAGTTCAACCTGGCCAATCTGCGGGTGGTCGAACGGGCGCCAGTTGATGAACCCCTCGCCGCCCAGGTTCTCGTCGTTCCACTTCTGCATCGTGATCTGCTCGTCTTCGGTCCAGTCCATGAGGGTCTTATACGTGTCGAGCCTGCCGATTGCCCGGTTAGGCATATCCCAAACCTCGGTCGAGTAGGCGATGACGCCGGCGTGCTCCATCATCCACTCAAGCGCCGAGCCCCAAAGGGGGCGCTTGCCTACGATGTCCTTCGACAGAGCGAAGTCCTCATAGACTCCCACGCAGGGATATCCTGTCGCCTCGGTGCCCACGGCGCCGATCTCCTTCAGCGCTTTCAGATCCTTGGGCGAGATGTCCTTGTCGGCTTTGGAGGCCGGCGGACGCAGGACAGCGCCGCTGAACGTGTGCCAGGACTGAGCGATGGTTATGTTCTTGTGGGATTCAAAGAACTCGGCCACAGACCGTGACTCGGGCTCAGAGAACGGGTACGGGCCGGCGCCGGGCTGGACGTAGTCCTGCTGCCAATTAGCCCCGTAGTTGCGGTTTACGTCCAGTCCCCATTTGGACGGGGCGCTCTTGATCTCGACGCCGTTCCAGCTCTTGACCAAACCCTCGCCGAACAGCGCGTAGTACTTGCCGCCCACTTCGTTGGGCTTGCGGCGCACCATGACCCTGGGGTCCTTTTCCGAGACCCGCCAGTCCCCATTCTCGTCGGCGACCCTCATCTGAGCGATTATGCCGTCGCCGTCGACGTCGTACGGGTACAGACCGTCCTGCTCCTCCTGGTAGGGCCACGGACGGATGCTTGACCTGGGGATATAGGGCTCGGTCAGATAGAGCTCCGCGCCGTCCGCCGACAGCCTCGGTATGATGTAGAAGGTCCGGGTGTCGACCAACTCCGTGATCTTGCTGTCAGTGGTGTATTGAGAAAGCAACTGCCAGGCCGTGTACAGGGAAATCATGCAGCCGGTGACCTCGCCCGCGTGGGTATTGCCGTCGACGTAGACGCCCGGCTTATCCTGCGCCGCCCCGGTCTTCTTGTTGGTGACCTCGATGCACCAGATGTCCCTTCCCTGCCAGGTCTTCCCTATGGAGTACATGGCCGCCAAGTCGGGATACTTTTCGCAAAGCTCCTTGAGGAAAGCGGTCAGTTCTCCGTGCTTCAGGTACTTATCCCAGGCGAATCCTTCTACCATTCGTAACTCTCCTCTCTTCATCTTGTCAAAGCCTGAGTCCAGGTCCCCAAGAGGAACTGCAGTCGCGCGACCAGGTAGGACAGCCTGGACATCACGATGAACCCGTACGAGGACCCGAATGCGGCCATCATAGTCGCACGGCCGATGTTGCTCATCACATTCATGGGCGAGAAACGCCCCGCCCCGCTGCCGTTCCCGAGGTGCTTACCCAGGGGGATGAACAGGAAGAACGAAAGCGTGCAAGCTGTCCCGACCACGATGATCACGTTGTTCACGTTAACCAGGGGGAGCATGGTCGCGCGCACCTGCGTCACGAACTGCGCCACGATGGCTCCGGTGATGGTCACCCCGGCGGCCACCCCCATCATGAAAGCCACGGGAAGGCGCGTCAGGTAGCCGATCCGCTTCCAGAACCTTGCGTACATTAGCAATCCTAGCGCCACAGGGATAAGGAAGGTCCATTGTCCCTTCTGGAGCGGCCTCAGCGCTCCGTCACGGATATTCTGCCAACCCAGCACGATCGCCTGCGCCGCCACAAAGCCTACGTAGATGTGTTCTACGTACGAGTAGGCTCTGCTATCCCGAAAAAGGTAGCTGTAGACCGCGAGGATCAAGAGTCCCGACAGGAGGATCCCGATTTTGTCAGCCATTTTGCGCCACCTCCGCGACCTTGCCGTACCGTTTTTGGAAGAAGAAGCCCACGTTGCCCAGCAGGATCAGCGACACTATCAGGATGTGGCCGACCGCCTGCGCGTCCATGGCGCCGGTGGCAGTGCCCGGCACCTTTGCCAGCGCTTCGTACTCGGCCGCGCCGGATAGGCCGATCACCGTCGCCTTTATCTGCTTGGCTGCAACGTACGGGCCGATCACCGGCAGCAGGGGCGCCGTCCCGCAGGCTATGATCGAGGTGTGAAAAACGGGCTCGATGTACTTGACGAAGTGCACCGGGTCCTCCCCGCCGGTCACTGCGACGAGGACATCCACGTCCTGCATACCTGCAAAGCCACCGAAGAGAGGGAGACTCGTGAGGGCGGTCCCGTAAGTGTCGACCGTCATGAGGGAGTAGAAGTCCTGTAGCGCGGCGATCGTGGTCTCGCCGCCCGCCTTGAAGGGAAGGATCGCAAAGTCAGCGCCGTACGTGTAGTTGTAGTCCGGCGCCACGGTAGCCTTTATCCTCTCCGCGTACATGCCGCCCTCCTGCATGGTCGGGAAGTAGATGACCCGCAGGCCCTTGGACATATAGTGGCGTGAGAGGGCCACCAGTTGCGGCCACGTCTCCGCATCGACGGCCGGGTTGAACCCGATTGACTGGAAGACTATGCTACCCGTCTCAAGGCTGTCTACCAGGTTGTACGCCGCGGTGGTCGCCGGCGTGATGTTGAGCGGCAGCCCCAGTGGGTGGAGCAACGGGACGACAAAAGCGACGACCAGCGCCACCCATATGGCCGTCTTGCTGATGCTTTGGATACGCATGTACCAGGCCATTAGCGGTCACCTCCAAGATAACCGCGCTCGAGCCCCAGGAGTACCCGCAGGCTCAGGGCCACGGCGCCAAGCGCTCCGCCGATTGTGATCCCCCGCATGCCGGCGAGGTTGACCACGCTCATGATCCACTGGGACCAAGAGGGGATCCCCTTGTAGATGAGGCTCCCGACTCCTACCTGCCCCAGCATCACAATCACCGCAGTCACCATTAGCACGCCTGCTTGCCAATCCTTGACCTTGAAGGCCCTGTACGACGCCGATGTGATCATGAAAGCCAGAAGTGAGGAGATGGCCGAGTAGATTGGCTGGTAGAGGTAGTCAAACCCCCACTTGTAGACAGGATTCGTCGTGCCTTTGGTTAAGCCGATAGCCGTGAACCCGACGAGGGAAATGACCAGCAAGACGCTGGAGTCCCAACCCTTTTGCCTGCGTGTGACTTTCCGCAGGTGCATCTGTACCAGGTTGACTGTTCCGACGCCGAGGGCAAACGCCGCTACGATGGTGCGCCAGGAGACCATAGTGGCCCCCCAGGTGCCGAGCGCCTTGTTGGCGATGAAGTACTTGGCGAGTACGATCGCGCCGGACATGAAACCTATGAGAAGCGGGACTGTGCGTTTCACTTAAGCCACCCCCTTAGAACTTCCCGGCCAGACGTCGCACGGCCGGTGAAGTCAGAGTCAAGTAAAGGCTACCGAAGAGCATCACGCCGATGCTCGCGTACTTGCCGAGTTCCTGAGCGACCAGGCTGCCTATCTGAGCTCCGTTGCGTGAGAGGTAAGTGCCCGCCGCGTATATCTCCTCGCCGATGAGGGTGTAATCGCAGGTTGCGACAAGGAACGGGAGCTGATGGGTGTTGGCGGTGCCCGAGACCTGGATGGCGCCGGTGCGGGAGCCGGCCTCGGCCAGCGTGAGGCTTTCAAAGAAGAATGAGCCGAACATGAAGTTGGCGCCGAGTTTTTCGCGCTCGTAGATGCCGAGGACCCCGGCGTTGAAGCCGCTGGAGAGGAAGAGCATGTCGTTTGAGTCGTACTTGCTCTCCTTACCCTCCGAGACATAAGCCTGGTGGACCACTTCTTGGGATATTGCGTGGGCCTCGGGAAGGCCGTTGACCACGATTAGCCGGGTATCATACTTGGCGGACTGCTTGGCGACGTAGCCCAAAATGTCGAAGGCAGCAAACGCCTGGGCGTCAAAGGCGCCGGAAGGGATAACGAAGAGTGATGACCTCCCCATCTCCGTCGCGCGACCAATGGCTTCTTCTATCGCGTCAAGCCCAGGCACGCGGCGGATAGGGATGTGCATTCCTTTGTTGGTCCTCACCATCCCGTAGTAACTGGCGACAGCGAAGATCACAAGGAAAGCGAGAGCAAGGTTCTTATCCATCTGTCTAACCCCCTGTTTGTTTGGAATTCCTGGTAAAGCAAAGCTCAGCCAATGGAATGGGTTAGAGCGAAGATGGAAGAGGTACCCGCATTGCCGCCGAGCATAGCCTCCTTTGGGAGGTCGCATCGGGCATCGGCGCTAGGGTTCGTGGGGGCGAGATCTACATGGGCGTTATCGCTCCATGGGACCTGGTGCCCCGGCCTCTCCCGCACTTCACCAGGGACGCAAAGCCCACGAGACCCTCGGGACTCTTCGAAATCACGGTAATCCCCAATCCTATCACCCCCCTTCTGCCCGGCAATCGGTGCATAAAGATAAACCCGCGCAGCAAGCCTTGCGCCGTTGCCGGTACAAGGAACTTTCCGCACGGGTTTTTTATCCCCACGGTGTGCTTTGCCTGGCAAAGCTTGTACCGCTCGGTCCTGTCCGCCCCAATAAGCATCTTTCGAATACTGGGACGCGGAACCCTAGGTACACTTCCTTGAAGCAGGACAAACCTGCTTGCTCTGGATATTGCACGTATATTAGCAGAACACCTGAATGTACGCAACAGGTTTTTTGCACGTTCTTCTAGAATCCTAACCCACAGAACCTGCGCGACATTCTAACGGGGGTGATGACAATAGCCTGCATAACTATAGGCTCTCCTGTCGGCCCGCTGTACCTCTCGGCGAAGAACGGCAAAATCGGCGCCATCGAGTTCAGGCGCGGTCCCGAGTCGCTTACGGAGGAGGAAGCCGGCGATCTTGCCGTACTGCTCCGGGTAGCCGGCGAACTGGAGCGCTACTTCGCCGGGGATCTCAGGGAATTCACGGTGCCGGTGGGCCTTGTGGGGCCAATCTTCCACAAGAAGGTCTGGGATGTCCTCCTATCTATCCCCTTTGGCCATACCATGACTTACGCGCAGATAGCGGAGCGGCTGGGCTCCCCCAAGGCCGCCAGAGCCGTGGGGAACGCGTGTGCCCGCAATCCCGTGGTGATCATCGTGCCGTGCCACAGGGTGCTGGCCCAAAACGGCCTTGGCGGCTTCGGCGGCGGCCTCCCCGCCAAGAGACTGCTCCTCCGGCACGAAGGCTACGCGCTGCCGTCCGCCTACTGAGGTAGCGCCCGCGAATCACCCCATCCGCCCAAAGGGATACTAAGCCGGAGTTTCCCTACGAACGGGGTGGGTTGGAACGAAGACGCAACCGCAGACCGGAAGGCCGTTGCCCTCAGATTGGAACGCAGCCATTGAAGGCAAGATGCGCGAACTCCTGGAGGACGCCGGTCCACTGCAGCCACTGGTGGATTATCTGGCTTCAACCCGCGGCAAAAGGCTCCGTCCGCATCTTGTGATGTGGACGTCCGAGGCTTGCTCTCGCGCCTCGGGGGCCGAACCTGCTGACGACGACGTGCTCAACGTGGCAGCCGCCTTCGAACTGGTACACATGGCTTCGTTGGTCCACGACGACATTATCGACGGCGCGACCGAGCGCCGCGCTCTGCCCACAGTCCACCTGATCTGGGGGATCCACTCAGCGGTGCTGGCAGGCGACTACCTCTTCACCAGGGCCAACAAGATCGCCCTCAAGTACTCGGGATTGGGCATAGCCTCTTTGGTGAATCAGGCGATAGAACTCACCTGCGAGGGCGAAGTCGCCCAGGACAGCCGCCTCTTCGACTGCACAGTCTCCGAGCGTGAATACCTGTCGCACATCTGCCGCAAGACCGCCGCCCTCATCGGGGCAGCCTGCCAGGCAGGAGCCATCCTGGGAGGGGCGACCAGGGAAGTCGAGGAGGCCATGCTGCGTTTCGGCATTGAACTGGGGTGCGCCTTTCAGATTGTCGACGACGTGATAGACCTCACGTCGGACTCCGCGACTTCAGGCAAGCCGTCCTGCAACGACATCCGCAGGGGGATACTCACACTGCCGCTTATCATGGCGATGGCCGGCCCGGCGGGCGGGATGTTGGAGCGCGCCTTCGGCCAAAGGAGCGTCGAAGGCGATACCGTGACCGAAATCAGAGCTCTCTGCGAGCAAAGCGACTGCATCGACCGCGCCCGGGAAAACGCCCGGGTCCTCGCCCTATCCGCCGAGTCCCGTCTGAACGCCCTCCTGCCTTCCCTCGCCAAATCCGCGTTGGCGGCGATCGCTCGGGGGGTCGTAGACAGGCGGTCGTGAGACCGGCGTCACGACCGGAGCTGCGGCTTCGGCGGCACCAGCAGTGCCTTCTGCAGAGCGTCCACAGAAGTCAGCGGCGGCCCGCACGTCTTACGCTGACAGATCCTTAGCGTCGGTCGCTCGGGCGCTGACAGTCCCTCCGCGAACACCACCTGCGCGTGAGGCAGGAACACGCTGTTGATGTAAGAGATCATCGCCTGCATGTTTGGGTCATCCTTGCGCCCGGTAGCCACCACGTCCTGCGCCCCGCCCTCCGCATAAAGGACGGCGGATATGAGGTGGCATAGGCCAACGGCTTCCCTTCGCATCGCAGGGATAAGCGCCTCCATGGCGGCGTAGGCGATCTCAACAAGGTCATCCCTCTCCAGGAGATGCCCGACTCGGAGCAAGTCCGTGACAGCCACCGAGTTGCCCGACGGTATCGCTCCGTCCCAAAACTCTTTGGGACGCACCAGGAGTTCCTCGGCGTCCTTTGCGGTCACGAAGAAGCCATGAGCCTCGTCGTCCCAGAACAGCTCCACCATGCGCAGCGACAATTCCAGAGCCCGCGTAAGGTATCGGGTATCCAAGGTGGCCTCACGCATCTCCAGGTAGGCCCAGATCAGGAATGCGTAGTCGTCCAGGTAGCCGCGGTAGGCGACCTCATCATCCCTGAAGCGGGCATAGACCTCGCCGTCTTTGACCAGATTCCTCTCCAGAAACGATAGGCATTCGCTCGCTGTATCGGTGAACGCGGGGTCGTTGAACGCGCGTCCCGCCCTGGCAAGAGCGGCTATGGCCAGGGCGTTCCACGAAGTAAGCACCTTATCGTCGACCCCCGGGTGGACGCGAAGTGAGCGCGCCGCGTATAGCTTTCGCCGGTTCTTGTCCGACACGGCGCCGCCGCGCCCGATGTCCACCTCGGTCCGCGCTGGCGCGTCTGGCCTGCCGCCTGCCGGCACAAGGTTGGGGATCGACTTGCCGTGAAAGTTACCCTCCGCGGTTATGCCGTAAACCTGGCAGTAGGCCTTGCCCTCCTTAGGACCCAGAACCTCTGCCACCTCATCGGGCGTCCAGACGTAGAACTTGCCTTCCTCGCCCTCCGATTCCGCGTCAACCGCCGACCAGAAGGCACCCTCAGGCGACTTCATCTCGTTCTCCAGAAAAGTGGCTATCTCATACACAACGTCTCGGTATGCGTCCTTCTTGGTCGCAAGCCCCAGGTCGGTAAACGCAATCATCATCATGGCCTGGTCGTAGAGCATCTTCTCAAAGTGGGGGACGAGCCATTTTGTATCGGTCGCATACCTGAAGAACCCGAAGCCCACGTGGTCGTAGATCCCGCCTGCATACGCATGGCGCAACGTCTCTTCGACCATCTGGAGGGCGCGCTTCTGCCCTGTCCGCTTCCAATACCGGAGAAGGAATGTGAGCGTGTGGACGCTAGGGAACTTGGGGGCGCTTCCGAAACCTCCGTTGTCCTGGTCGAAGGACTGGGAGAGGTCCCGGTACGCTTTGTCGATGACCGCCTCAAACGGCGTACCGCCGGGAGCGGGCTTGGGCAGGTCATGCAGTCCCTGCGACGTCAAGGACTCTCCCGCCGATTTCAGCGCTGCGTATACCCTGTCCGCTTGCTCCTCCAAAGCGCTGCGGTCCGAAGACCAGGTTGACGCGATGACGTCCAGGATATCGTAGAGGCCCGGCAGGCCGAAACGGCTGTCCTTGGGAAAGTAGGTGCCGGTGAAGAAGGGCTTCTTATCCGGGGTCAGGAGCACCGTCAGGGGCCACCCGCCGCTGCCGGTGAGCATCTGACACACGTTCATGTAGACGTGGTCGACGTCGGGGCGCTCCTCCCTGTCGACCTTCACGGCGACAAATGCCCGGTTAAGCAGGTCAGCCACCTTCTCATCCATGAAGGACTCGCGCGCCATCACGTGGCACCAGTGGCAAGTGCTGTAGCCAATGCTAAGGAAGACGGGTTTGTCCTCTGACCTGGCCTTCAAAAACGCCTCATCACCCCAGGGATACCAGTCCACCGGGTTTTGGGCGTGCTGCAAAAGGTACGGGCTCTTTTGGCCCGCCAGGTGGTTTGACGTGCGTATCGGCGTGGTCATTGGGCAAAGCCTCCTACCGTTGTCTTTCCCCAAAAGGCCACAGAAGAATTGAGAAGGGCGGCCAGCCAAAGCCGGCCGCCCCTATATCCGAGAGTCCAGCGATCTACTTGAAGAACTCGTTCAGTGGCAGTTCTCTCCCCTTGGGGAAGGGACATTCATAGGGCTGATCCTTGGTCTTCTCATCGAACTCGGCCTTGGCCTTCTTGATCTCCTCGGGGTGCGTGACGAGGTCGAGGCCGCACAGAGCCATGGTCTTGGCGGCCACCAGCATGGCCTTGTTCCCGATCGAACTGCCCGAGGAAGCGCAATTCTGCCACGAGTGGCCCGGGCAGCCGAGCGGCACTGTTGCCGCCGACATCTGCACCGTCGGAACGATCCATGACACGTCGCCAACGTCTGTGGAACCGCCTCCAGCCCTGCCTTTGCCCGCCGGAGGCACAAGGGTCGTGTTGAGGACCTGTCCCTTCAGATCCTTGAAATCCGGGTTGCGAGCCATCTGCTCCATATTGGCCGCATCGAAGCTCTCGGCCAGTTTCTTGGCGAACTGAAGGTCTTTCTCGTCAAACTTGGGCGCCCCCACCACTTGTAGGCTGCGCCACATGACGTCGGCCAAAGACTCATTAAGCAGGACTTCATAGCATCCGGTGAGGAAGTTGATGTCGAAGGTGGTGCCGGTCATAAGAGCGGCGCCCTTGGCCACGTCTATCAGCCTGCCGTAGACCTCCTCGACCTGGTTGCGGTGGGGCGCGCGCACGAAGTACCAGACCTCGGCCTCGGCCGGGACCACGTTCGGCTGCCCGCCACCCTCGGTTATGACGTAGTGGATCCTCGCGTTGTTGATAACGTGCTCCCGAAGATAGTTGGCGCCTACGTTCATCAGCTCCACGGCGTCTAGCGCCGAACGACCGTTGTGGGGGTCGCCCGCCGCGTGGGCGGTCTTGCCGTGGAATCCAAACTTGGCCGAATTCATCGCGTTACCGCTTCCCAGCCTGACTGTGTTGGTTGACCCGCCGTGCCAGGTGATGGCCACATCCAGATCGTCGAAGACTCCGGCTCTGGCCATGTAGACCTTGCCGGCCAAGAGTTCCTCAGCAGGGCAACCGTAGTAGCGGACCGTGCCCGCCATCTTGGTCTCTTCCAGAGCGTGCTTCAGAGCCAAGGCGGCGCCAAGAGCGCCGGCACCCAACACGTTGTGCCCGCAGCCATGCCCGGGAGCGCCCGTGACCCTGGGCTTGCGGTCCGACGAAAGTTCCTGCGAGACCCCGGAAAGGGCGTCGTACTCGCCGAGATATCCAATGAAGGGCCTGCCGTGTCCCCATTTGGCGATAAACGCGGTGGGGACGCCGCCGACGCCCCTCTTCACCGAGAAGCCATTGGCCTCCAGGTAGTCGGCCTGAACCTTAGACGACTTGTGCTCCTGAAATCCGACTTCTGCGAAATCCCAGACCTGGTCAGCGATCTTGAAGATCTCGCCGGCTTTCTTGTCAAGAAATCCAGTGATGTCTGCTATGTGCCTCGCCCCCTTGCGCGGAACTTCCCTAGTGAAGCGAAGGATTCCTGCCGTTGGGGCCGGCGGGCACGCGGAGCGTGAAGGTGCACCCTTCACCAGGGACGCTGAGAACCGATACGCTTCCCCCGTGGGCCTCGGCGAGGAGCCGTGTAACGTAGAGCCCCAGTCCCAGGCCCTCGATGCCGGCCCCTGCCTTACCCCGGTAGAAGCGCTGGAAGATCAGAGGGAGTTCCTCCGGGGAGATCCCCGGCCCCCGGTCCTCGACATCCACAACCGCCGAATTGTCCTGGAGATGCACTCGCACGTTCACCGGCGAAGGCGAGAGCGAATACCGGAGCGCGTTTGAGACCAGGTTTTGCACACAGCGCTCTATGCGCGACCCATCGGCCGGTACCTCAATAGCCTCGACAGGCAGGGAGAGCTCGATGCGGGACTCCCCAAGCAGCGCCATCCTGTCGACCACTTCCTTCACGACCGCGCAAATGTCGGTGGGATGCCTACGCAGCTGAAACTGGGAGGATTCGAGCCGTAGCGACTCGGAAAGGTCGTCTATCATGAGGCTCATGCGCCCGGCTGTCCGGACAATATCCGACGCCCGTCTGGCCTCGGCGCCAAATCCCCTATCCGCCAGAGACCTCCCCAGGAGTTGGCCCTGGGCGCTGATTATGTTGAGGGGGCTCCGGAGGTCATGGGATACGGCTCTGAAGTAGTCTTCTCTGGTCTCGTGAGTACTGTGAATGTCGGTAACATCGCGGTAGGTCACAATGCAGAGGTCGGGCGGGCCATCCGGGGGCACAGTGGTCCCGTTGACCAGAACCCACAGGCGCCGCCCATCCCGCGACTCGGCCACAAACTCCTGGTTTAGCACGGGAAAGCCCCTCAAGAGACGCCTCGCCGGGTAATCCTCTCTGGCGACCGGCACCCCATCCCCACTCCACAAGGTCAGGTTGTTCGTGTCCCATACATTCTGGGACGAGTCGACCGGAGCGCCAGTCATCTCGATGCTGGCCCTGTTCCTAAGGACCACGTTTCCTAGCGAGTCCACAACTAGCACGGCTACGCCAAGGTTCTCAACGATAACCGCAAGCCTGTCCGCCATATCGCGATATACGGCAGCCACCGAAGTCCCTCCCCCGTCGGACGACAAGTGGAAATACCAGGGACTTCACCCTCTGCGCTGCCAATTCCTGCATAACATGCTCGAACTGCTTCAATTTGGGTTGGGCGGTTCACTAGTTTGCGGAGTCCAAAGATTGATGCCAGCGCCAGGCCGTTTCTATGATCTCGTGCAGCGACGAGTGCTGAGTCGTCCACCCGAGGACGTCCCTCGCCCTGTCACAGGCAGCCACCAGGACCGCCGGATCGCCGGGTCGCCTGTCCCCCATGACGTAAGGGACCTTCTGGCCCGTGACTTCTTCGACGCCGCGGATTATCTCCATATTGGAGAACCCATGCCCGGTACCGATGTTCAGCGCCGTAGTCCCTTTTCCTGCCCCGAGAGCTTCCAAAGCCAGAACGTGGGCGGCCGCAAGGTCGGTCACGTGGACGTAGTCGCGTATGCAAGTGCCGTCAGGTGTGGGGTAGTCGCCGCCGAAAACTGTGATAGGCTTGCCTGTTAGGACCGCCCTCATCACCAGGGGTATGAGGTGGGTCTCAGGTTCGTGGTCCTCGCCCATCTTGCCGCCCGGGTCCGCGCCGGCCGCGTTGAAATACCGCAGTGACATGGAACGAAGGCCGTAGGCCTGGTCGAACCATCCAAGGGCTTTCTCAATGAAGAGTTTGGTCTCGCCGTAAGGGCTCATGGGTCTAAGCGGAGACGTCTCCGGGATTGGGACCGACTCGGGATCGCCGTAGACACCGGCCGACGACGAGAAGACCATCTTCTTTACTCCCGCCTTGGCCATGGCAGACAACAGGCCAAGACCGCCGCCCACGTTTCTTCTAAAGTACTTCTCGGGATTTCGGACCGACTCGCCCACCAGGCTCTCCGACGCGAAGTGAACTACCGCGCCAAACTCCTTTTCCGCGAAAAGGTCGCGCAAGGCATCGCCATCAGCGGTGTCGCCAATGACCAGGGGGACGCCGGGGATCTGTTCGGGGTGCCCGCGGCTCAGGTCGTCCAGGACTGTAACCTCGTATCCGGCTCCGAGAAGGGCCTTGACCGTGTGGGAACCGATGTATCCGGCGCCGCCTGTCACGAGGACTCTACGTATTCCCAATCTCGCCACGTTGATCCTCTCCTTGGAAAACCGCGGGTGAACACCTCTATCATATCCAAACCTTTGGGTACCGTCACTCACGTGTGTAACCGTCGTGCCAGGGCTCCTATGCTATAATCGGCGTGACCGCTTTTCTGGAGGTATCTCCTTGATTGATTTCTTTAACGTGAAGACCGTGGAAGAGGCAAGGACAGCCCTGCTTTCAGCATTGGTCAATGCGGGGAGCGGCTCCTTTTCTGGAGCCTTGCCAAAGATGTCTGTTGACCTCCTCTCCGCATCCGGGAGAGTCCTTTCTATTGACGTAGTGTCGCCCGAGGATGTCCCCCCGTACCCGCGGTCCACCGTGGACGGCTACGCCGTAGCGGCCAGAGACACCCACGGCTCGACCGAGTCTCTCCCCGCCATGCTCAGCATAGTTGAAGACATCCCTATGGGCGCCATGCCTTCCAGGCGTCTTTCAAGCGGACAGGCCTCCCGCATACCAACCGGAGGAATGTTGCCTGAGGGCGCCGACGCCTGCGTCATGGTCGAGCATACCGACCTAATGGACGGCACGACGGTGCTCGTGCAAAAGCCGGCGGCCGCCGGAGAAAACGTGGTGCAGCAAGGCGAGGACGTCAGATGCGGGCAAACCGTACTGCGCGCGGGCAGAGTCCTTACGCCCTTTGACTTGGGAGCGCTAGCAGCGCTCGGGTTCACATCGGTCCCGGTTGTGGAACGCCCGACGGTGGCGGTCATCTCCACCGGCGACGAGATCGTCGCGCCGGGCGAGCGAGTGCTCCCCGGGCAGGTACGCGACATCAATACCTACTCTCTGGCATCGGCGCTCGAGTCAACCGGGGCGCGGCCGTTGGTCCTTGGAATAGCGAAAGACACCTACATATCCCTTCGCGACCTGGTTGAGAAGGGTCTTAGTTGCGCCGACGCGGTGGTCGTGTCCGGCGGGAGTTCGGTGGGCGCCCGCGATGTTGCCGTCAAGGTTTTCGAGGACTTGGGGCCCCCCGGCGTGGTGGTCCACGGCGTCGCGGTCAAACCGGGCAAGCCGGTCATACTGGGAGTATGCAGGGGCAAGCCGGTTTTCGGCCTCCCCGGTCACCCGGTCTCGGCCCTGGTTGCCCTGGACCTGTTCGTAAGATATGCCATGAACGCCCTGACCGCGGCAACAGCCGGCGGACAGGACGTCCTCTTGCAGCTTTCGGCCGCTCAGGAGACCTGGGTCACCGCGCGGCTCGGAAGGAACTTGTCCTCGGCGCCGGGCCGTGAAGACCATGTTAGGGTCAGACTCGTGAGCAAGGACGGGACTCTTATCGCCGAGCCGGTCCTCGGGAAGTCGGGCCTCATATCCACCATGGTCCGCTCCGACGGCGAGGTAGTGGTCCCCCAGGAATCCGAGGGCCTCATTGAAGGCAGCGTGGTAAGGGTAAGGCTTCCAAGATTCTAGTCCCGGAGGTGCAGGCGTTGGACCAAAGGAACGCGTCCGGTCGCACCGTCTACTTGCAGAACATACCGTACGCTGATGCGCGAGAGAAGTTCCTCGGCGCGTTTAGCGGCCTTTCGGCATCTGAGGAGGCCCTTCCTGTAGGCGAGTGCCTGGGTCGCGTCACGTCCAGGCCTGTGTTCGCCCGCCTGTCCTCACCCCACTACCACGCCTCGGCCATGGACGGGGTTGCGGTCCAATCGGACTCCACGTCCGGCGCTAGAGAGACTCTGCCCGTGGTACTCAAGGCCGGCAAAGACGCCTTTTGGGTGGACACCGGCGACCCGCTGCCGTCCGGGACCAACGCGGTGATCATGGTGGAGGACCTCCACGACCGCGGCGACGGCGAGTTGGAGATCGTTGCCGCCGTAGCGCCCTGGGAGAACGTCCGGGTCTACGGTGAGGACATGGTAGAAACCGAACTCATCCTGCCGGCGCTCTGGCTGCTGCGCCCTCCCGACCTGGGGGCATCTCTGGCCGGAGGCCAGAAGGAGCTTTGGGTCCGCAAGCGCCCGGTCGTGGCGATTATCCCGACGGGAAGCGAACTGGTACCGCCAACGCAGGACCCGGGTCCCGGCCAGATCATCGAGTTCAACTCCACCATCTTCTCAGGAATGGTGCGCCAGTGGGGCGGCGAGCCCCTGGTCTCGCCCATCGTGCCCGATGACTTCGCGGCGATCCGCGGCGCTGTGGAGAAAGCATCTTCCGCCGCCGACCTCATACTGATAGGCGCCGGTTCCTCACACGGCTCCGAGGATTACACGTCCAAGGTCGTGGAGTGTCTCGGCGAAGTCCTGGTCCACGGTGTGGCGACAAGGCCAGGCAAACCGGTGGTGCTGGGCAGGGTTGGCGAAAAGCCTGCCGTCGGAGTCCCCGGCTACCCGGTCTCGGCGGTATTGGCCATGGAATTGTTCGTGCGCCCCCTCCTGGCGCGCATGCTGGGGCTCCCGGCGACGCCCCCCGATATCGTGGTCGCGACCCTCTCCCGGGCCATCGTCTCTCCCATGGGGGTCGACGAGTTCGTTCGGGTGAAGCTGGGGAAAGTCGGCGACAGGGTCGTTGCGACCCCTATCAGCAGGGGTGCCGCGCTGACCACTTCGCTTGTGAGGTCCGACGGGACCGTCGTTGTGCCCCGTGGTCGGGAAGGCATCGCCGCGGGCAGAGAGGTGGAAGTCCGGCTGCATAAGCCCCTGCACGAGGTCATGGGGCAGGTGGTCGCCATCGGCAGCCACGACCTTACCCTCGACCTCATAGCAAACATGCTGCGATCGCTTCACCCCGAGATGACCCTCTCGTCGGCCAACCAGGGCAGTCTTGGTGGCCTCATGGCTCTTCGGCGGCACGAAGCCCACCTGGCGGGCACGCACCTCCTGGACGAGTCCTCCGGGGAGTACAACATCCCCTTCATTGAGAAGTATTTGGAGGGCATGGACGTCCGGCTGGTCACCCTCTCCTATCGACAACAAGGGTTCATGGTTCTGCCCGGCAACCCCAAGGGTGTCACGGACGTAGAGGACCTGCTTGCGCCGGGCGTCCAGTTCGTCAACCGCCAAAAGGGGTCGGGTACCAGGGTCCTTCTGGACTACGCGCTCAAGCTCAGAGGGCTGGACGGCGAAAGAATTCAGGGCTACGAGCGCGAAGAGTACACCCACACCCAGGTTGCGGCGGCCGTGAAGAGCGGCGCCGCCGACGCGGGGCTGGGGGTGTTGTCAGCGGCCAGGGCCCTAGGTCTGGACTTTGTACCCTGGCGCGAGGAGCGTTACGACTTGTGCATCCCATCCGAGTACATGGACCACCCGGGGGTCGCGGCAATCCTTAGCATCATCACATCGACAGCCTTCAGGACACAGGTGGAGTCCCTGGGCGGATATGACCTTAGGGATGTTGGAAAGGTGCAGTGGCCGCGTTGAGAGACAATGCCGGAAGAAACATCGACTATTTGCGGATATCCGTCACAGACAGGTGCAACCTGCGCTGCTGCTACTGCGTCCCCGCCGAGGGCGTAGAAGCCGCGCCGCCGTACCGGCTTTTGTCAGTTGGGGAAATCCTGGCGGTGGTGAAAGCCGCCAGGACGCTTGGAGTGACCCACGTGCGTCTCACCGGCGGCGAACCGCTGGTGAGGCGAGAGCTGCCCGAGATCATCCGCGGAGTGCGCGACCTCGGGATCGAGGATATCTCGCTCACCACCAACGGGGTCCTTCTGGCGGATTCCGCCGTCTCTCTCAAGATGGCCGGACTCGGAAGGGTGAACGTGAGCCTGGACAGCCTGGACCCGGCGGTCTACCGTAGGATCACGAGGATCGGGAATGTGGACGACGTGCTGGCGGGTATCGGGACCGCCATCCTTGCGGGGCTCTCTCCGGTGAAGGTCAACGCGGTCGTGATGGCCGGAGTCAACGAGGATGGGGTCGAAGACCTGGCGCGCCTTTCCCAGACACTCCCGGTCCACGTCCGTTTCATCGAGGTAATGCCCATCGGCCCCGACGCCGAGGCAAACTCGTGCGCCGTGGTGCCAATGGATCAGATAAAAGCCAGGGTCGCGAGACTGGGATCCATGGATGCCGAAAGAGGCGTGATTGGGGCGGGCCCCGCCGAGACTTACAGGCTGCGCGGCGCCCCGGGAACGGTAGGTTTCATCGCGCCGCTGTCGCACCCGTTCTGCTCTTCGTGCAACAGGCTGCGGGTCACGGCTGACGGCAAACTCCGTCCCTGCTTAGCGTCGGACATCGAGATTGACCTGGTGCCGGCCTTACGGTCGGACGACGTGCAAGCCGCCCTGACCGCAGCGTTTAGACAAGCTCTACTTGGGAAGCCCAAGGGCCACGAGTTGTGGTCCCACCACGCGCATTCGCGCCGCATGTGCCAGATAGGGGGCTAATGAACATGGACCGGAGCAATGATACTCCCCTCACCCACCTGGACCCCCGTGGCGGGGTAAGGATGGTTGACGTGGGCAATAAGGATGTAACCGAACGGCAGGCCGTGGCGAGAGGCCGCGTCAAGATGAAACCGGAGACGCTGGACCTCATAGCGCATGGCGGCGTGGCCAAAGGCGACGTACTGGCCCTAGCGCAGGTGGCGGGCATCATGGCCGCCAAGAAGACGCCGGACCTGATCCCGCTGTGCCACCCTTTGGATCTGTCGAGCGTGACCGTGCGACTCATCCTGGATGAAGAGAGCAGCTCGGTTGAAGTGGAGGCGCAGGTCCGCGTCCTGTCAAGGACAGGCGCCGAGATGGAGGCGCTGACCGCGGTTGCGGCAGCGTGCCTCACGGTTTACGACATGTGCAAGGCTGTGGAGAAGGGCATGGAAGTGTCAGACATCCGGCTGGTCCAAAAGTCCGGAGGCAAGAGCGGCCATTACGTGCGGGAGGATGAGCAAATTGGGTGAAATCACTGCGGTATGCCTGTCGGAGAGGAAAGGCACCCGAAAAGTGGACTACGGCCGCGCGGAGCTGCGCCCGCGGCACGGCCTGGTAGGCGACGCTCACGCCGGCGACTGGCACAGGCAAGTCAGCCTGCTCGCTGAAGAGAGCATCGCCAAGGCGAGGGCGAAGGGCTTGGATGTAAAGCAAGGGGATTTCGGCGAGAACCTTACCACGCGAGGCCTGGACCTGCCCAAATTGCCCATCGGCACAAGGCTTACGGCCGGCGACCGGGTCGTCCTGGAGGTAACTCAGATAGGCAAGGTCTGCCACAACAAATGCGCTATCTTCTACCTGGCCGGGGACTGCATCTTCCCGAGAGAAGGCATCTTCACCACGGTCCTTTCTGGCGGCGAGGTCGCGACCGGAGATCCCATCGCGATCGACAACAGAAGCCGCATAGCCATCCTGACCGCCAGCGACAAGGGCTCGAGAGGCGAGCGCGAAGATACCAGCGCCAAGGCCATCCGCGAAGTTGTCGCCGGCCTGGGCGTTGTCTGTGACTATGCGGTGGTCCCCGACGAGCGCGAGGTGATCGCCGAACATCTACGCGGTCTCTGCGACGACCGCGGCGTCGATCTGGTTATCACAACCGGGGGTACCGGCTTCAGTCCCAGAGACGTAACGCCTGAAGCCACACAGGACGTCATCGACCGCCAGGTCCCGGGACTTGCCGAAGCCATGCGTCAGGAGGGGCTAAAGCACACGCAAAAAGCCATGCTGTCCAGGGCCATCGCCGGCATCAGGGGCAGGACCCTTATCGTGAACCTTCCCGGCAGCCCCAAAGGCGTCGCCGAAAACCTTTCCGCCATCCTCCCCGTCCTACCCCACGCATTGGAGGTGCTGCGCGGCGCAGGCGGCGAGTGCGCGGAGCAGCAGAAATGAGGGCGTATCCCATGTGCTTCGGGTGTGGGAGCGACAACCCCTACGGGCTTCACCTCCATCTCAACCGCGCAGACGGCTGGTGGCAGTCCGAGTTCCTCCCCCAGGACTACCACTGCGGCTGGCCCGGGGTGGTCCATGGAGGGGTCCTGGCGACCGCGCTGGACGAAGTCTCGAGTTACGTCATCTTCGGCGAAGGACGCTCCGCCGTGACCGCGAGCATGAAGCTGGAATTCCGGAAAGCCGCGGCCCCTGGTGAACGGCTCCTAGTCCGGGCTCGCCCTGTGCGGGTCACGAGGCGCGTCGTGGAAACGATAGGAGAAGTGCTGCGTCCCGACGGTTCGGTGGTGGCTGTTGCCGAGAGCCGCTTCCTGGTGCTGTCCGAAAGTCAGCGAAAGGAACTAGGGATTCCACAGGGCGAGTGACTCCCTTTCTTGGAAGGATCGCCCACCATCTCTGTCGAACATTCATGTGATATTCGTGGAGAGGAGTGGGTATGGTGGAGGTATTTGAAGCCATCGCTAAGAGGCGGTCAATCCGGGCGTACAAGAACGAGGCGGTGCCCGAGGAGTCCCTGGCAAAGGTGCTTGAGGCTGCCCGGATATCGCCCACGGCCGGAAACCGTCAGGAGTACAAGTTTGTAGTGGTGAAAGATGAGGCGACCAGGAAGGCCTTAGTTCCCGCCTGCAACAACCAATCTTTCGTGGGCGACGCAGGAGTGGTCATCGTCGGATGCGCCACTAATCCTGGACGGCGCTACTCACCCGTAGACGTGGCGATCGCTCTGGACCACATGACCCTCGCCGCGACCAGTCTGGGCTTGGGCACCTGCTGGATAGGGGCTTTTTCCGAGGAGAAGGTCAAGGAAGTCTTGGGCATCCCCGAAGGCGTGACAGTCGTGTGCCTCTTGCCGTTGGGCGTGCCCGCCACTGAAGGCGCCATGCGGCCCAGGAAGACCAAAGAGGAGCTATTCCCGGTCGACAGGTGGTAGGCAAAAGCAGAGCGACAGCGGAGCTTTTGCCGCGTCGCAGGCAAGGGCGTAGCCCTTGCCGAGAGACATTCTGCTTCCGATTGTTAAGCCACTGACTCTTCGATGTCAGGATCCGGTTCCCGGGGCGCGGTCAGCGTTCCCGGGAACGCTTTTTGTCGAGGCGATGGAGAGCCTCGATGAAGCGCACCGTCCCGGTAGTCCCGCGCATCACGAGGGAGTGAGTGCGGGCGGTCGGCCCCGAGTAGCGCACGCCTTCCAGTAATTCGCCATCTGTAACGCCCGTCGCGGCAAAGACCACGTCGTCCCCCTTTACCAGGTCGTCCATGGTCAGCTTCTGACGAATGTCGCGAATGCCCATGAGGGCGGCCCGCTCCACTTCTTGACCATTTGAGGGCCACAGCCGGCCCTGCATCTCTCCGCCGGCGCACCTGAGGGCGGCTGCGGACAGCACTCCTTCGGGCGCCCCGCCAACCCCGGCCAGCACGTCCACGCCGGAATCATCGAACGCAACCGAGACGGCGGGAGACAGGTCGCCGTCGGGTATCAGCTTGATGCGTGCCCCGGTCTTGCGGACGTCCTCGATGAGTCGCTGGTTGCGGGGTCGATCCAGGATCACGACCACAAGGTCCTCCACGTTGCGGTTGAGGCTCAATGCGACTGCGCGCAGGTTCACCTCAATTGGCGCGTCCAGGTCTATCTTGCCGGCAGCCCTTGGGCCAACCGCCAGCTTGTCCATGTACATGTCAGGGGCGTGGAGCAGACATCCCTCTCCGGCGACCGCCAGTACGGCCAGTGCCCGCGAAAGGCCTCTAGCCAGGACGTTGGTACCTTCAAGGGGGTCTACCGCCACGTCGACCACGGGTCCGCGGCCGCTCCCGACCTTCTCCCCAATGTACAACATGGGGGCTTCGTCCATCTCGCCCTCACCGATGACGATGGTCCCTCTAATCTCGACAGTGGCCAGCGCATGACGCATGGCGGTGACGGCCGCGTCGTCGCAGCCCTCTTTGTCACCGGTGCCCATGAGCCTGCCGCAAGCAAGGGCAGCTGCCTCGGTCACTCTCACGAACTCTAAAGCCAGCTCTCGTTCGATCTGGTCACTCATTCGGCGACACCCCGCAGGCAGTATTGGAAGAGACCATCCTCACTTCCAATAGTACCACCTGCGAGGTCCGGCGGAACAGCGTGGGGCCCGCTACCAGATCCTCATCTGGTTGACGCCCGGGTTCAGGGACTTGAGCAGGTCGTGCACGGCATTGCTGCCTCTCGCGAGTATAAGGGCCGAAAGAACGATGCCGAACGCCACGGGGAAATCGAATTCCATGCCGACCACTTCGGATACGACCGCAAAGAAGTTGATCCTGCCCATCACGCTGAGAGCCAGGGCCATGACGATGCTGATAGTCTGGTCGGCCCACGCGGTCAGCTTCACGCCGAAACCGGTAAGCGTGGTCTTCACGATCCCGGTCAGGCTCTCTATCAGGACAGCCGCAATGAGGAAGAACGAAAGAAGCATTATGGTCACCTCCGCCCCATGTTATGAACGATGGTGCGTTATGTTGACTGGCGGATGCATTTGCAACATCTATTGACAACGTTAATGTTTACGTGAACTATATTAACCATGACATTGAAGTCTCTCTATCACCTGGGGGATGGTTTCCATGACAACGAATTCGCGGTCCCTCCGCAGCCTCACAACAGCGCTATCATCCGCTTGGACGGCCCTCTCGGGAGACTTGCGCAGGCTAATCCTCATCGGCTTCGTGGAGATAACCGCGGTCAATTTCTACGCCTCACTGCTTATGCCGTACTACCGAAGTTTGGGCTACGGGTCCGAGGTGGCGGGAGCGTTGACCTCGGTCCTCCAAGTAGTCGGCGCCTTGGTCGCCGTTGGCGCAGGGTTTATGGCGGACAACCTGGGACGAAAGAAACTCTACGTCGCGGGACAGCTGTTCCGTTGCGCGGCAGTGGGTCTGCTCATGGTGACCAGGAGCTATGCCGGTCTGGTGCTGATCTCAGCGGTGCGAGGTCTTGCTTCCGTACAGACGCCGGCCCAGTCGGCCATCTTCGCATCCCATACCCGCAGGGAGAATAGGGCCACGTTGTACGGGCTCTACCAGACTGCTGCGCAGGCCGCATCGGTCGTCGCTCCCCTTCTGGCAGGCTTCCTCGCTGACCGCTTCGGGGTCATGGCTTCGTTCGGCACCGGACTACTTCTGGCGTGCGTCGCGGTAGCCATTGCCGTCCCCCTGAGGGACGGGACACAGGTGGAGCCCGCCGCCAAGGAGGCAGAATCTGTGACGCCCGTCGTCGAGATCATCGCGCCCCCGGCGCGCGAGACGGTGGGCAAGCGGATTTCCCGCATGTTCAAGGAGAACCGTCCCGTAACGCTGTCGGCTCTTCTGGCTTCATCTCTCACAAACGGCCTTGCCAACGGCGCTACCAACATCCTCTTGCCGTTCATGATAATGGACCGCTTCTCATCTGCCTACGCGACCGTCTCAGCCTCACAGGCTGTCGGCGCTATGGGCACCATGCTGGTGCTGCTCATCGGAGGCAGGATTGCCGACCTTAGGGGCCGGCGTGGCGTAGTCCTCGTATCGGGCGCCATCTTCCCTCTGCTCATGGTCGGCATATTTGCCGTCAACGCGTTGTGGCAACTCCTGGCCATCCTCTTCCTCATTACAATGGCAGGCAACATATCCTCACCCGCGGTCAGCGCCGTCTACATGGAGGCTGTGGGCGACAAGGACCGGGCGACCTTCGCAGGGCTCCAGATGAGTCTTCAGAACACGGGCATGGCGCTGGGCTCCATCGCCGCGGGTATTGGCTACAAGTTCAGCTCCTTCTGGTCGTGGGTCGCGGTAATCATCCTCTTCTCTTTGCAGCTCCCCCTGTATGCCTTGGCCATCCCCAGGGAAAGAGGTAAATAGGAATTTACACATGTCGACTTCTTCCAAGATGGCCAGGGATACAGTACAGTTGGTCGTGACCAACATGTGGAGGTGCTTTCCATGGAACTCAAGGGGAGTCAGACTGAAAAGAACCTTTACGCCGCGTTTGCCGGCGAGTCCCAAGCCCGTAACAAGTACACGTTCTTCTCAAGCGTAGCCCGGTCTCAGGGTTACCAGCAGATCGCCGCCATCTTCGAGGAGACGGCAAACAACGAGAAGGAACACGCCAAGATGTGGGCCAAGAAGCTGGGCCTCATCGCCGATACCCCAAAGAACCTTGAGGAAGCCGCGGCGGGCGAGAACTACGAGTGGACCAGCATGTACAAGGGCTTCGCCGAGACCGCCGCTAAAGAAGGTTTCGAGGATCTTGCGCGGCTGTTCACCGAGGTAGCCGAGATTGAGGAATGTCACGAGCAGCGGTATCGCAAACTCCTGGCGCGGGTCAACGAAGGCGCCGTGTTCAACCGCCCCCAGGACACCGAGTGGCATTGCCGCAACTGCGGGTACGTCCATCACGGATCCGAGGCCCCCGAGGAGTGCCCGTTCTGCGCGCACCCCAAGGCCTTCTTCGAGATCCACTGTGAGAACTACTGATGAAAAAGTGGCGCTGCACCGTATGCGGCTACATACACGAAGGGCCCACGCCACCCGAGAAATGCCCGGTCTGCGGCGCCCCAAGTAGCGCGTTTGTCGAAGAGGCCTCCGAGCCCGCCAAGGCCGTGTCCGCCAACCCCGTGTCTGGCGTTGCCGCCGGCCTCGTCTCATCATCAGCCGGCTTTGCCTCATCACCTGTCGGCGGTATTCCGTCGGCTCCGTCTAAGCCGTCCGCGGCTCCCGTGGCCCCCATCGACCGGCCCAAGGACGACGCCAAAGCCGGCCTTTTCGCCATTTCCTACGGGATGTTCGTGGTCAGCTCCAAGAATGGCGACAAGTTCAACGCACAGACCTGCAACACCGTGTTCCAGGTAACGTCCGAGCCTGCACGTGTGGCCATCGGGATCAACAAGCTTAACCTCACCCATGACTACATCGAGGCCAGCAAGATCCTTACCGTAACGATTCTGGGCAAAGGCAACATGAAGCATGTGAAGCGCTTTGGCTTTCAGTCGGGCCGCGACGTCGACAAGTTCGCCGGCTTGCAGTTCACCTTGTCGCCCAAGGTCGGGTGCCCGGTGATACCAGATGGCGTAGCCTACCTGGAATGCCAGGTCCGCCCCGAAATGAGCGTTGACGTCGGCACCCACACTCTGTACGTCGCCGACGTTGTTGGCGGCGGCGCCCTGAAGGGCACCGAGGCCATCACCTATGGCTACTACAGGGCGAATAGGGCGAAGCCCGACGAATTCGTGGACGACGTTGACTGGAACAACGTCATCGCCGCGCTGAACCTTGAGTACGGCGCCAACCGGCGCTACCAGTACCAGATCGGCGAGATGAACAACCCCAGGCTTGCCGCGATGCTGGAGGGCGTGATGCGGACCGAGGGCGACCACGTGGACAGCGCTCTTCGCTACCTGGACGGCAGGCTGCAGGAGAAGCTGGGCGGGGTCGGCGCCAAGGGCTTCCTCAGCACCCTCTTGCACATGACACTGAACTGGGAGTTTGAGGAGGTCGCCCGGGCCACCTACGCGCAGTTCGCGAAGGAGACCGGCGACCCCGCGCTCCGAGAAGTCTTTACGGAGCAGGCGCGGTCCGAGATGGGCCACGTCAACATCTTTAAAGAGGTAGTCGAGTCTCTGGAAAAGGGCCAGTACCCCGCCCTGTTCTTTTGCCCGGTTTGCGGGTGGGAACTGGACTACGGAGCCGGCCCGCAGGACAACGCCCAGAAGGCATGCCCGAAGTGCGGAGCCAGGTTCTCGCTGTCGGTCAAGGACGGCAACTGGGTCCTGACCAGAGTTTCGTAGGGATGAGTTCGTAGGACCGAGTTTGAACCCCGGGGACTACACCCCGGGGTTCTTCATAATTCGTTTCGCGCTCCGAGCAGCATTTCCCGGGACGCCTTCGCGCCTCGTCGGCGCCCCGAGCAGTGTATGTCCTTTTGCCGCCAGATTTAGTGCTATCAAATGTTAGCACTAAATTTCCGCCAAAAAGTACGCACAGTCCTCCCACCAATAATCTGAAACTTTGAAACAGCGATGCGCTGGCTAATTCTGGCAGTGAAACATATGTTTGGCAGGTATACTGCCACGCCCATCCAAATTTAGCCAACAGATGGTTACCACTTCACAGGGAAGGGGGCGAGGCCCGGCATCCGGTAGTTTGCGGTCGCTCCATTGTTGCGTCTAACGGGAATCACAGAGATGGGAGGATTAGCATGCGCACTGTCAGGATCCTCGCGCTTCTGGTGCTCCTTTTGGTCCTCACTCCGCTCTTTTCGGGATGCGCCGGCGCTGACGAGATCAACATAGGGGTCTACGAGCCAATTACCGGCAGCTCGGCGGCAGGCGGCCAGATGACCTGGGAGGGCATCCAGCTGGCCAACGAAATGTATCCAGAGGTACTGGGCAAGAAGGTACGCTTGTACCTAGAAGACAACAAAACCGACAAGGCCGAGGCCGCCAACGCGGTGACCAGGCTCATCGACCAGAAGAAGGTCGTTGCTATCGTCGGCAGCTATGGTGTTGGCGCTCACGCTGTTTGTCGGCGAAGCGCCCGAATTGCATGGCGCTGACGGAACGCTCGGAGTAGATGTCGGTTTGACTGCTGCCGGTTGCTGAAGGAAACGAGGGCCCCTCGGCGGAGCCCTCGATGACGACCCGTAAGATCCCCTCTACAACTGCTCGAAGTCCAGTTGCACGCGCTGTACGTTGGCCACGTCGACCATCTGTCCGCCCTGGGCCATGACGTCCAGGAGGCAGGCGGTGCAGAGGTTGTTGATGACCCGCGGGATCCCCCTGGATATGGAGTAGATCTGGGCGATGGCGGAGTCGCTGAAACGGATGGGGTCCAGGCGGGCTGAGAGCGCCCGCACCGCGGTGGACTTTCCTGCACCGACCTCGCCGGTGATGACGCCCAGGGCGCGGTTCTTGACTATGTGGTCCAAAC